>JAYTMI010000001.1:0-2120 GCA_043728625.1 Saprospiraceae bacterium
CGTTTTCGACATTCCGAAATCATAAAATCCAATGGGTCATACTGAGGGGAGCGTCCTTGTTGCCCCGTCAACACATCAGACCAAGGCTCAAAAAAACTCGGATACAAAGCATCGCAATAACCGCGAATTTGTACAAAAACAGCATTCAAACCCGCCTGTTTATGTAGGTCAAGTATGGTCACAAACTCCTGTTTTTGTGCTGTTATAGAAAGCGTTTTGCTTGATGGCCAGTCAATATTTGAAACCGTAGCGACCCATGCAGCGCGAAATTCCCTTTTTGGCGGTGTTTGAGCCCAAAGGAATTTTGCAAAGCAGATATAAAAGAATAAAGTGATAGTTCTTTTCATGTGTATCGGATTTTTGATACTCGACTATTTCGTCATTGCGAGGAACGAAGCAATGACGAATGTTCTTGAATGAGAGCCAGAACTCACGACGAATGATCCGCAATTATGACCCATTTCCCTTTGATTTTTTGAAAAATAAGAGAAAAATGACCACCCACATCGCCTTTTTCAGGACGTGTCAAATGCCATTTACCGACGACAAAACAGTGCTTTTTGCCCAACGGTTTGATTTTCAAAATGTCGAATTTGAGCGTACCCATTGCCGCACGGTCAGGATAGCCTTTTTTGTAATTGTCCAAAGTCGTTTGATAGCCTTGATTCATACCCGATTTACCGATAAACATCAAGGAGTCAGATTGCCAATAACCGACCATAAATTGGTCAATATTACCTTGATTCCAAGCAGAAGTTTGGGTGTTGAGGACGTGCATAATGGCATCGCCGTCTTTGTTTGACTGGGCTTTTGAATTTGTTAAAACCAGAAAGGTGTAAAGCAAAACTGTTAATTTTTTCATAATGTGTATTTTTCTGCGAAAGTTAGGATTGTTTTGGTTAATTAAAACATAAAACGCAAAATACGTAGCAGCAAAAATCTATTTTTGAGCGTAAGAATTGTGTTAAAATTAATTTATAAACCTTAAAATCCAAACATCATGCGCCAGTTCTACTTTCTTCTCACTTTTTTTCTTTTCTTTTTTACTGAAAACACATACGCTCAATTGACAAATGGGACTAAATCACTGGGTGGCTATGCCAATATAGGCGGCTATTATTCGGGTAATAAAAGTTCACAGACCTTTGCCTACAAGAATTTGAGTCGGTCAATGGGCTTTGGCTTCACACCCAGTTATGCCGTATTCAAAAACAATTTTCTTTTGGGTGCATCTATTGGCAATGGCTTGTCAGGCAATAAATCAATAACGGAAAATGTAACCAATTCTAACAAGCTATCGAGCATCTATTACAGTTTTACGCTCAATCCTTATGTCCATTATTACATCAAAAACGACAGCAAGCACGCTTTCTTTCTCTATGCAGATTTGAATTATTACGGCTCTTTAAGTAACACAAAACTTCAAAGTGGTAATCAATCCTCAAATACCTTATATACAGATAATTTCACTTGGCGTGCAGGCTTTGGCGGGCATAAAGTCATCAATAAAAACTTTGTCGCAGAAGGTTTATTATACTATGGAAGCAATGGAAATATTGCTTTTTCGGCAGGTTTGCGACATTTTTATACAACTTTGGATTCAAAAAACCAAGAAGCCCCCCCTCATATTGCCAAAAATAGATGGCAAGTTGAGGCTTCTTTCTACGCAGATAACAATTTTAAAGACAAAACCAATTACATCGGCTTCAACGTATTTGGTGGCAAAATGCTGGACAATCATTTCATGGTCGGAAGCGGAGTCAATTTCGGTATGTCGGGTTTTTCAAGTAAATTATCTACTAATTTATCACTGACTCCTTTTGTGAGGTATTACATTCCTATTTCAAACCGTCTGTATGCTTACCCATACATAGGTGCTGAGGCTAATTTAAATTCAAATAATAATTCGTCTATTAACTTTAGTAGAGGTATTGGTTTTCAATACTTTATGACTCAAAACTTAGCATTGACTTGCAATGCCACGGGCTATTTTAAACGTAATAAAAATGATAGCAATATTCAAACTTCAGCCAACGGCTTATTGAATTTCGGTTTCAGTTATTTTGTGAAATAAAACTAAAATTTTAACACTCGTTAAAGTTTTGAATGTAAACAATTGT
>JAYTMI010000002.1:0-5228 GCA_043728625.1 Saprospiraceae bacterium
GTCTAAATGGGTATAAGAGTCAAAGGCATTTTTTGCATTTTCAATAGCCAAGTCATTGTCATTCAACTCATTGTAAACTCTTGACAAATTCAAAAAGTCATTTGCAACACCTGCTTCATCGTTGAGCATACGATGAAAATTCAGCGAAGCATTGAAGTTATTTAAGGCACCATCGTTGTCTTTAATGTCAAAATTGACATTTCCGAGAAAGGAAGCCAAAGAAGCCGCACGCGGAAAGTCTTGCAATTCCTCTGACCAAATTTTCAAAGCTGCATCAAACCCCTGAATGGCTTTCCCATAAAACTTCTGGGTTAAATAAACGTCACCGATATTACGATGTGTCTCTGCTTTTGTATGCAAATCTTCACGAGTGGAGTCTAGCAGTTCAAAAGCTGCTTGATAGTTTACAAGAGCTTGCACATCATTGTTTTGCGCATGAAAAACACGCCCTATGTGGTTTTTGGATGTTGCAACACCACACTTATTTGACACAGATTCTTTGAGTTTCAAAGCTTCCACAAAGTAATTCATGGCATTTGTGTAATCAAATTTGGCGCGGGCAATTAACCCCAGATTGTCCAAAGCATGTGCTTTGCCCAGAGTCGAATTTTCCGAATTAGATATTGCTAATGCTTTAGTTGCATCATTTTCAGCTTCTGCTAATTGGTTGTTACTGATGAATTTAGAAGCAGATTGATTCAAACGCTGTATAGCCTCCCCCTCAGTAGGAAGGACTTGTGAAGATTGAAAAGCCAATAAAAATTGTGCTTTCAGGATAACTATCAGTATTAATAGTTTGATTTCTTTCATTAGGATAGACATTTTTCTCATAGTTTTGATAGGCGAAAAATACAACTGTATATCAGGTCATATTTTATGGCTTTTTTTGTATTGTGACTCCATTTTTGCTTTCTTATTTAACTTCTTCTGTTTTGTTTATTGAAGTCATTTCACCTAAAGTATGCTCATTAAAAAATGAAAAAATCATATTCATTCACATAATTCCCTCTTTTACAATTATTTAGAATTTCTAAATTTTTACTATTCAGTATTTAGACGTAATAAGAGCCGTTTACTAATTCCTTTTAGTATTACTTAAAACTGTAAGTGATGGTGACAAAAAGACCAACCTCTTTTTAGTTAAAGTTTATCTCTTTTTCGACAAAAAAAACACCCCCTCAGTAAACATGTCTTTTAAACAGAGTTTACCGAGGGATGTTACACAAAAGTATATGAAAAGAATTTTACACTAATTTCAATTATTGCTTAATGAACTTCGCTACAGAGCGTCCATTTGAGCTTTCAAAAACGACTGCATAGACACCATTTGGCAAATTCGAAACGGATAATGGTAGGGAATAAAGTCGTGAGATTAAATGTTGCTGCGCAAGTATAGACAGCGTTGTAGCTGCTGTCGTATAAGTCGCATCTGTTTGTTTTTTGTACTTAATTGTAACAGTCCGTGCTGATGAAGAAGTTAATTTCGCATTAAATCTAAACTCTGTACAACTCGACACAGCTACTTGCAGAAATTGTCCTAAATTAATTTGCACCATACCTTTAGTACAAACGCCGTCATCTGCTTTTGTTAGGTTTTCAACGCCATTGTGAGTAATGCCACTTGGATAAGGTGATGTCTGAAAATTAAAGTCAATCAGTACATTTTGCGCATAGGAAGTGATAGTTAGCAATGCTAACAATAGAGTGAAGTTTAATTTTTTCATTACGAAAACGGGTGTTTGATTCAAAGATAAGGGTAATCGTGAATGGTGAATGATTCACCATTCAAATATTCACTATTCACCATTACATACGCCATGCTGCTGCTGCTGCTGCTGCCTGTACCACCATTGGTTGTTGAACCCATATCTAATTTGTTAACATTTCTTGCTATAACGTTTCCGAAAACTACATGTGCTTGAAATTTATTTCAAAACCTTATGTATCGTCGTGTTATGACCATCACTAATTTTCAAAAAATAAGCACCAGAAGTTAAACCAACGGTCGAAATGTCTATTTTTTTATTGTCGAATGAAGGCATTTTCTGCACATAAAGTGTTTGTCCTAAAACATCTGATAAGGTGATAGAAACAGAGGTCGCTTTGTCTCCATTTTCTAAAACAATTGTTAAGGCATCGGTAAAAGGATTTGGGAAAACTTTGGTTTTCAAACCTTTATCGTTCTGATTGTCCACGACAATGACTTTTGAATAGGTAAATGAACCATCTAAATCTATCATTTTCAAGCGATAATAATTGAGTCCAATAGGGAGACTTGAGGGCATTTTCAGTGTCTATATATGCGTCTCCGAAGTCTATATATACATCCCTATTTTACCATTATTCTCGCATTTTGCCCGAAAATAGCACAAAATGAACAATATTACTCTCCTGGATGATACGTCCGTTCACTGTTTTTAACAACATCTTCCTTGTAAAACAGTACATCCTTGAACTGACCTTTGGTATACATTTCTAATTGGTCATTGAAGTGTTTTGAATTGATGTCGCCACTTTCACCACCTGCCAAAAGGGATTTTGCTTTGATTTTAGGTCCAAACTCAACGGCACAGACAAAACTGTTGCCACTTGTGCCATACCGCTTAATCGTTCCTTTTTTATAATCGGATCTGAAAGCGGGCAAACAACCCCACAACGACGAAGTAAAAGCAACAGGCATACTCGCTTTGTTGTCATCAAAAGGATGGTTGATGTCGCTGGAAATGCGCTGGAAACGATTGATGTCGCCCCACGGCACTTGCCATGTCCCAAAATTGGTTTTCAAGTCATTCACAACCGTCAAAAGTTGCGGAAACAACTGTTCAGGCGTAGCGGTGATGGCAAAACGTTTGGTGTTTTCCACTTGGTCGGTTTCACCTTGGTCAATATACGTTTTTTGGAGCATCGCATTCGATTTCTGCGCCCATTCGATGGCTAAAGTAGTTGCCACAGAGTTTGCGGCTGCGTGATAATCCCATTTTTTTAAGACCGCAATCGGTTCTGCCAATGCCGCATAACGGGTATCATTCGACAAATTGTTTTTCTCAAAAGATTGAATCAATGATGGTATTAAAATTTCAAAAGCAGGCAAATAAGTATCGTATCCTGAAGCAATTACCTTGTCCAAAGTATATTTTTCGCCTTGACTCAAGATGCGTACAGCGTTCACACCTCTGAAATTTTCACCATCGGGTGCCATATAGGATTCGTAATATTCTTTTTTAGGACTGTTTTTGCCTGCACACGTATAAGGTGTAGAGTTGCAATTTTGTAACCAACCATTGGGCGGATTGTAGGAATGGACAATTTCTTCAACAGGATGCAGACCTTTCCATTCTGTGGTGGAAGTCGAGCCGTCCATAACCTTTGCCCAATTCAGATTTTTGTTTCGAATCGGCACATAATTACCATGCCAGTAGGCAATATTGCCTTTATCGTCAGCAAAAACAGTATTGTTTGAGGTATTTGCCTTCAAATCCATGGCTTTTTTGTAATCCTCAAAACCTTTGGACTTCGTGCGCACCCAACTCTCAACCAAACTCCTTTTTGAGCGATTGAATGACTTTAAACTTATCCATTTACCGTCTCTTTTTGCCATAATAGGTCCATGATGCGTGGCATAAGTGGTGATGGTTTTGGATTTTAAAGCCCCATTTTCAACGTAACGCAAAGTAATTTTCTTAACTTTAACAGGCTTCAATTTTAAATCATACTTATAAAACAACTTCTTATTTCTGGTGACAATATCTTCGGCATACATATCCGCAACATCTATGTTTGAAGACGTGTGCATCCAGCCACAATGCTCATTGAAGCCTTGATAAATGAAAAATTGCCCCCAAGTGACTGCACCGTAGGCATTCAAACCTTCTTCGCTTTGGACCTGTACTTCTGGACGAAAATAGAAAGTCGTATGTGGATTAATGTACAAAATAGCATTACCTGAAGCCGTTTTTGAAGGCGCAAAAGCAAAGCCATTTGAACCTGTTTGCATGTCATGGTCTTTGGTTTTCACTGCCGAAGTCGAGTTATCGCCTGTATAAAACTTTTTTAATTCTGCAACCGACAAATCGGCTGTGCTTATCGCACCGATGCTGCCGTCCGTCCACAACAATGGATACCAAGGTTGAAAACGCTGCAACAAAGCGGGTTTTACTGAGGGGTGTGTTTGAAGATAAAAATTAGCACCTGCCGCATAAGCATCTAATAATTTCTTGAGCCACGGCTCTGCTTTTTGATACTCATCTTTAGCTTCGGTTTCGTCTATCAATAAGCGGATTTGTAAATCGTCATACAGACTCGCCTCACCTTTGATTTCGGAAAGCCGCCCCAATTTTTCGATATAATTCATCTCAACACGCTTAAAGTCGTCTTCACATTGGGCATACAACAAGCCAAAGACCGCATCGGCATCTGTTTTTCCATAAATGTGCGGAATACCCCAATTGTCTCGAATGATAGTAACCTGTTGGGCTTGCTGCTTGAAACGAGTGATTTCAGATGTCGTAAAGGTTTGCGCACATAATGAAATGGGAAAGAGAAAAAGTAAGAATAATTTTTTCATAGAATTCCGTTTGATTTGATGAATGAACTTTAGAATTGTTTTCAAAATGTGGAAATGGGTTGATGTTTAAAGAATGTCCGCAAAATAAGAATTTTTGTTGGGTACAATCTCTTGGATAGCTAAAAATTCATTGGATCAAAATGTAGGAATCGCTTTTGTTACGTCACTTTTGTCATGTCGCTTCAAATTATTCTAAACGTTCGGGGAATTTTAAAAACTCCCAAAATGTAGTATTAGCTTATTTCTCTCGCACACTGATAGAAATACGACGATTCTGCGCCCGACCTTCTTCAGTATCATTGGTGGCTACTGGATTTTTGTCGCCATAACCTTCCGCACTCAGACGATTAGCAGCTACGCCAAGTTTGACCAATTCCATCATAACATTTTTAGCACGTTCAGCAGACAGTTTGACGTTTCCTGCCGCATTGCCTGTATTGTCCGTGTAACCCCCCAATTTGATTTTCACTTTTGTAAAAGCCTTCAAAATGGCTTCAACATTTTTCAATTGTTCTTCTGATTCAGGTTTCAAGGTTGATTTGCCTGTTTCGAACAACAAACGGTCGAAATCGAACCATAAAGTTTTGCTGATAGCTTCATTACTTTGTATATATTTGACAATTTTATCTTCTAAAGACCCTTTAGGTATATCTAAAACTACACC
>JAYTMI010000003.1:0-6122 GCA_043728625.1 Saprospiraceae bacterium
ATCTAAATCTGATAATTTACTCACCCATTCCATCACAACTTCGGCATTCCATGGGTCGCCATAAGGGTTGCCAAAACCCATGGAAATGTATAAAACCAATTCTTTTCCATGGTTTATACATGTTTCTTGTATAAATTTGACCCGTTCAACCGACTCCGCTATGGTCGCATTGGTATTCCGCAATTGAAAGGTTTCGCTGACGCTAAATGGATAACCTAAGTAAGAAATTTCAGGAAATTGAGCCGCTTGTTCAGCCCCGCGTTCATTGGCGATAATTGCCAATAGCTTTGTAGGTGTGTTCGATAAATCTAATTTTGAGAGCACTTCTGCCGTATCACGCATTTGCGGAATCGCTTTGGGCGACACAAAAGAACCGAAATCAATGGTATGAAACCCTACACGCAACAGCTGATTAATATAATCGGCTTTTACATCGGTTTCGATAAAATCGGGCAAGCCTTGCATAGCGTCTCTTGGACATTCGATAAGTTGAATCATATTTTTCTATTTGGTAAGACGTGCAAATTTAAAGGGTTTGTTTAATTTTGCAGCAACAATTTGACTAATTCAAGGTTTTAAATATAAAAAATGAAAAAAGTAATATTACTGATACTCGCCTTTCTGTCATTCCTCTTTGGTGCATCCGCTTTGGTATTGAGTTTGGTCGGCGTTAAGTTGTCTTTCCTTTTGTGGTTAGATGCGGGCGGTCCGTTATTGGGCTTTGTCCTTCGCTTGCTCCTAATGTTTGGCGGTGTAACTTTGGCATGGTTAGCCAACCACAACTGGGAAGCGGACGACGAGGAGAATGATCACTACATCACGCGCAATGAAAAGTATTGAATAGTGATAGACGCATATACCAAAAATCATGCATTAATCCGCTAACTAAAGCTAAGATACTGACGGGGCTACCTAACAGTTTATTTAATCCCAATTGGATAAGATTCACTATCCATTTGTTTGAACCCTAAAAATAAGTCTGTTGCAATGAATTGTTCAGCTTTTTCATAATAAGGGGTATTACCGATAATTTTAGGATGAACAAATACCATTTCAGAAATATTTTTTTTTGAACTAGTCTTAACTGTTGCAATCAATCTTTGAAATGGTTTTTGTTCAATTGATTTCGCTAAAACACACTTTAGCAATTCTCCTCTTAGGATTGTTGTCGTCCAAATGTCGGAGTCAGTCAATTTCTTTTCAGGCAGAATAGGCAATTGTAAAAGTTGAGTTTTATCATGAATTGAACTGCCAATAGAAATTTCGATTTCTATGAGTGTCCCAGGTTTGTTTGATAAGTTAGCAATACTCACTCGCACATGCTCAAAAGGTTCATCAATGGTTCCAATGATACTTAATTTCAAACTATTGTCCTTTTTGAATTTTATGATAGTCAATATACCAAGCAGTGTGGAAAGTGTTGCACCCCAGATTGAAAGGAATAATTTAAATGCTTCTGTTGTCATGTCCTTTTCTACTTACATTAATTGTTAAACAAAATTTAATAAACTTTAGCGTGTGTCGCTGGTTAAGTCTCAAAATTAAGTAGTATTTAGTCATCCATCAGTGTCAATGCCTAAAAAGTGTATAATTTGACACAAATTATTGCAATTATTTTACGAAATATAATTGTTGCAAAGATAAATTTGAACAACTTTTTGTTTTTTTGCAAAAATAATAATCTATTCAAATACCTAGGACCTTATATTTACCAATCACTCAACACCATTAAAATGCGCTATACCCTCTTTTTCGGTCTAAACTACGATAATTGTGTTTTTCCTCGTCCTGATACTGAGGGGGGGCATTTGTATCTGGGTCCAAAAAGTCTCTTGCGTTGGTTTGAAATGCACTTAGGTTTGTCGGGTCATACGGAGCGCATTGAGCATATTCGGGTTGAACAGTATCGGCAAGCAATGCGGCGTTACCTCAATGAACATCCAAACGTTTTTTTCCAAAAATCCTTTGAAGCTGACCAACTAGCATGTGCAGAAGCCTTGTTGAAAAGGCGTGATGAGTTGCTGTTAGCTGGTTTTGATTTCAATTATAAAGAAAATTTGCCCTTTCGGTTACAAGTTTTAGTAGAAATTGAACAACGATTTTTGATAAATGAAGACGGTGTTTCTAAACTCATCGCTGGTGAAGCCGATAGATTTGAGAAGGTTTTAGCCGCTTTGCAACATAAAAATGTGCCCATTGAGCAAATTGTTGTCAACGAAAGTAAAGAACAAGGAGGTGAACTTAGCACGTATTTACCCCCTCAGTATCAACGCCTTTTTGAGGTGTTGGCGAAGCAAAATATCACATTTTTGAGCAATCAGAAGTTTAGGAAACTTTCAAACTTTCCTAAACTTGGTAGTAATATTAGCAAAGATTCCGACCTCCAAACCTTCAAAGATTTCATTACCAATAAATTAGAACGTGGCGCAAAACAGACACTCAAAGCCGATGGTTCGCTCGTTATCATAGAAAGCGAACGCGATACTGAGGGGGGCGATTTTATCGCTAAAGTATTGAGTCTTAATCCCAATTTTAGACCTACTTTTTTAATTCCAGATAGAAACCGAACGCTTGATGAAGCCTTGATACAGAACGGTTTACCTGCTTTTGGTCTGCCGTCTGCCTCGCTTGGCAGACCGACATTGCAACTTTTAAAATTGGTGACTGCTTTCTTGTGGCAGCCTTTGGATTTGTATAAAATCCTCGAATTTGTCACCATGCCCGTCAAGCCGCTTGATGCAGATTTGGGAACGGTGATTGGCAATGTCATAGCACAACGTCCGGGCATTAACAGCGACCTTTGGTATTACGAAACGAATCGTTTTTTTGAAAAATTAGAAGAAAAAGCGAAAGACGATACAACAATAGACATTCGTAAAGTAAAAGAACAATATAACTTTTGGTTTCACCGCCCAACGTATGACATCGCCGCATCTGCCCCCAAACAAGAGGTCATCAACATTTTTAATTTTTTGAAAGAGTGGGCAACGGCGGAGTTTGAGGTTTCGGGTAGTAAAAACACGTCACTATTAGTTTTGTCTGAACAATCTCGTCGTGTCGAGGAGTTTTTATACGAATTGCCGCCCAGCGAATCGTGGCTCACTTTTTTGGAATTGGAACGCATCATCAGAACGATTTATGAGCCTTCGCCGGTATCGCCCCGCCCACAAGAATTGGGACATTATGCCTATGTAACGCATGGAGATTGTTTGTTGCAGTCGGTTGACTCCTTAGTTTGGTGGAATTTTACAGATACTGAGGGGGTGCATTTTTTCAGTCGTTGGTATGTTGATGAAGTCGCTTTTCTTAAACGATATGGCGTGACGTTGCAATCGCCACAAGACGAAAATGCGCTGATGTTGTGGCAACGTATTCAAGGCGTGGTGCGGACGAATAAGCAATTGATATTGGTTTATCCTAAAAAAGTCAATGGCGAACATGCACCTGAACACCCGTTATTCAGCCATTTAAGGGCTTGTTATGGTGATTTGTCACGAATAATAGTATGTACAAAGGAGGATTGGGCAGATTTTGATAATTTAACAAATTTAGAAACCCCAGAGTGGGTGAGCCTGAAACCGCATCGTTTGGGCAAAGTTCAACCCATCATAAATGTTGAATCACGTCTCTTGAATAAGCGGGCGCATGAGACTTTGACAAGCCTTGAAAGCCTATTTTATTATCCACATCAATGGGTTTTTAAGCATAAAGCAAAGCTCAATAAGTCTTCAATTTTAAGCATTGTCAAGGAAAATACGCTCAAAGGCAATCTTTCGCATCGTTTTTTTGAATTTATATTAAAAGAGAATTTCCACGATTGGACGTTTGACCAAATCAGAAGTTGGGTGGACGAACACAGTAAAAAACTGTTGGCAAAAGAAGCTGCTACGTTGTTGATGTACGGTTTTGAACCGCAAAAACTGCAATTGATTCGACAAATCGAGTACGCAATTTGGACATTGATTGAACATATTCGACGGAACAAATGGACAGTTGAAGCCACTGAAAAAGAGTTAGAAGGTCTGTTTTTAGATACACCCGTCAAAGGCAAAGCCGATGTCGTTTTACTGAGGGGGGGCGAACACTGCATTTTGGATTTGAAATGGAGTGGGCATACATATCGGGAACGGCTGATTAAAAATGGTGAAGATTTGCAACTTGTCATGTACGCACGCTTGCTCGATGAATCTGACGATTGGGCGCATACAGGCTATTTTATCATCGAAAATGCACGACTTTTGGCTCGAAACACGGTAGCTTTTACAGAAATCAAACCATTGACGACAGACGATGCCTTTGAAGTCAATGAGATAATATGGCAAAAAATGTTAAAAACATACACTTGGCGTTTGAATCAAGTGACCAAAGGGCAGATAGAAATAAGGACAACTAAAACGGTTCGTGAGCTCGAAGAGCACTATGGCATGGAACTGTTGGATGTTCTGGAAATGAAAAATGAGGAATCTCGCTTCGATGATTACGGCACTTTAATAGGCTTAGTTAAGTGAAAAGTAAGACAGCACTTTTCAATTTCCACTTTTCACTTAATTGATTTCCACATCAAATAATCTTTTTGAGCATCGTTACCGATTTGAAAAATATGCTCACCAAAAGTACAAAAGCCACATTTTTCGTAGTAACGAATTGCTTTTGTGTTCAATGTCCAAACGCCAAGCCAAATGAATTGACTGTTTTTTTGACGGGCGCAATCTTCAATAAAGGACATCATTCGAGAAGCGAAACCTTTGCCTTGAAAGTCTTTTTTCAAGTAAATGCGTTCTAATTCAGTCATTTCAATAGATTCAAACGGAGAAAAATCAGAATAGAAATGGGGTCTATCGGTATGCAAAGGTGATTTATTGGTATTGATTTTGAAATAACCAATAACATGATTATCCTGTTCAATGAAATAAAAAAAAGCCCCCTCAGTATTCATCTCTTTTTGAAGTTGTTCGGGTGCAAAGGTTTGTTCAACGTAGGCATAAAACTCCGTTGGATCGTTTTTATCGGCATACGTTTCGATAAACGTTGTACAAGCGATTTCGACCAATTGATATAAGTCCTTAGGTTCGATAAGTCGGTAAGTCATGGTGTATTTTGCCCAATAGCTTTGTTTGAAAACTCAAAAATAAGCATAAAAAGGAGTTTATTAATTTTTTTTTCCTTTTTCCTTTTTAACCAAAAAAGGTACTAAGTGTAAGAAATACAATCTAAATTTGCCGCTACAAGTAATATCAAAAGCAATCATTACAAACAAGATCAATTTTTTTATAATAAATACATACTTAATAATAGGTATTTTGAAATTAAAGCATTTTGAAATTCCTGAAGTATAAAAATCCTTACTTTTTAGAATGAACAAAATCGAAACGTGTATTTTCGACCTCGACGGTGTCATTTGCGACACGGCTAAATATCATTTCAAGGCTTGGCGACGATTGGCAAATGAACTCGGATTTGACTTTACGGAAGAGGACAATGAGAAATTGAAAGGTGTCAGTCGAGTCGAATCCCTTAATTTGATACTCAAATGGGGCGGCATCGTTGAAAATGACGAAGAGGTCAAAGCTTTGTATGCAGAAAAGAAAAATAACTGGTACCTCGAATACATCTTGCGTATGACACCCGATGAAATACTACCCGGTGTTAAAAATTTTCTCGATGAATTGAAAAGTAAAAGTGTGCATATTGTTTTGGGGTCTGCTTCAAAAAACTCAAAAACGATTTTAGAGCGCATCGAGTTGACCTCTTATTTTGATGCCATTATTGATGGCAACTCGACGACAAAAAGCAAACCCGACCCTGAAGTTTTTCTGTTAGGTGCAGAAGCCGTTGGTTCAAAACCTAAAAGTTGTATCGTTTTTGAAGATGCTGAAAAAGGTGTGGAAGCGGCTTTGCGTGGCAATTTTTATACGGTTGGCGTTGGGCATCCCGATGTTTTGGACGATGCACATATAGTTATTCCGGGGTTTGAGTATATTGAGTATGCAGAGATTTTGGATGCTTTGAAGTCTTCTGTTGGGACGATGGCTTAAACAATTAATTATCAATCAAATAGAGTGTATGAAAAATTATATTATCCACGACGAATGGAAAATTATTGAAGACAAATGGCGACCTGA
>JAYTMI010000004.1:0-2208 GCA_043728625.1 Saprospiraceae bacterium
CACGATGATGCAGTTTGCAAAAGAGATTATGGCGTTGGTCAACAATCCAAAAGCCTTCATTGATTACCGTCCATTGCCTGTTGACGACCCGAAACAACGCCGACCAGACATCACAAAAGCCCGTGAAATATTGGGTTGGGAACCTAAATTCAATCGTGAAGAAGGTTTGAAATTGACTTATGAATACTTTAAAAAAGTTGTAAAACCTGCTTAAATACTGAGGGGGTATAAAATACAAACGCCTTCCGACAAAAATCGAAAGGCGTTTGTATTTTATACCCCCTCAGTATGGTATGCAAGACTCGAAATAAACACACAACAGCCGTTTCTCGTCGAGAAAGGACAATGAGTTTGTTGCTGCCGGCATAAGTGAAAGGAAAATTGTTTGCATGGATACCGCCTTTGGCGGCGTATTCCCATTGGGCGTTACCCTATTCGTTTTGATTTGCGGGATACTTTGACCCGATATTGCAAAAGTCTGAAAGCATACCCCACAGTATATTTGTTTGAAAACCATGACAATGCCTTATTTGTTCGATGCAATGTTTTTTTTTTTATTCAACATCCAATTTGGCTTTTTTTGTCAAAATGCTGTTTGAGTTTCTTTGCCCGCATTTTAGTTTTGACAGATGTTTTGAAAACGAAAATCATTTTTGCGATAAAGTTGCCAATAATTCTTCCAAATTTTTCATTGTCATAGTAAATCCTTCCTTGAAACCCATTTCAATCATCTTCTCTAAGCGGGCAAGGGATTCATTATAAATAGTAATACTGACTTTTGTCTTTCCGTTTTGTTCACTGAAATTCATATCCCATTCAGAACCTGGCAATTCAGGGTTCCCCTCTTCGTCTGCAAAAGCATTCGACATTTTGAAATTGGTTTTTGGACTAATAGAAGTATATTTCTGAATTGACCAACGTTCTTGTCCTTCTGGGCTTACCATAGCATAAAATCTTCGTCCGCCAACTTCAAAATTCATAAATTTTGTTTTTGAAGCCCAGGGTTTAGGCGCCCACCATTGGTCAAGAATTTCCTGTTTGGTATAAGCATCCCATACCAGCGAAAGGTCGGCATCAAATTCTCTGTTTATGAATACCGTTTTTGTCGTTTTGTCAACGGTAAAATCAAATAGCAAATCATTTTTCATTTTTTCTGTTTTTTAATTGTTGATAATACTTTGTCAAGTTGATTAAATTGGGTTTCCCAAATTTTTCTGAATTGGTTTAACCATTTATCAATCTCTTTCATTTTTTCAATTTCAAGTGAGTAGTAAATTTCCCTGCCTTGTTGTTCCTGTTTTACCAGTTCGCATTCTGTGAGTATGCGAAGGTGTTTAGAAACAGATTGTCGGGTAGTGTTGAAGTTGTCAGCAATGGCGTTCGGTGTCATTGCCTGCAATGCAATTAAGGTGATAATTGCCCGCCTTGTCGGGTCTGCTATTGCTTGAAAAATGTCTCGTCTCATTTTGCTTAAATTTTTACTTACGCAGCTAATCGGTTGCAAATATATGCGCAACTATTCGGTTTCGCAAATTTTTTGTGAAATATTTTTTGTCAAGATGAAAATGTCGGGAAGTTTGAAGTGGTTGAGTGTCGCTTTGCAATTACCGCCAACTATAAGGAAAACCATCGCAATCCCCCCCCACGAACCATCAAATCCCCCTCGACTACTGAGGGGGGAGAGATTGCGGTGGTTTTGAGTTGAACGAAACCGAGTATATGCAGAAAGCTATATTTAAGGACTGGGTACTTTTTTGATTTTATTTTACCCCCTCAGTATTTAGCCTTGTTTTTTATGATTTTCTATAATTTCTGTTGCTCTATCTTCTGTTATTTTGAGCGATTTAGCGATTATTGATACGGGAACACCGTTTTCATAAAACCCGATTACGGCTTCGGTTTCTTTTTGTTCAACTCCTTTTTGTAATGCTTTTTGTTCAGCTTTTGCAATTCTACCCCTATCATCTTGTTCACGCATTGCGGAATAGTTATACGCATCTAATTCTGCTTGCGACCATGTATTTTGGTTTGCATCTGCATAGGCTTCTTTTAAACCATCATCATTCAGATTACTTGGAATCACATCAAGATTTTCGGCTTCTTTTATGAATTAGACTTGCTGTGCCTTGAAAATCAAACATTTAGGACTCCAAATCGAAGTTCCAAAGAGCCGCACAGACACCAATGGTTTGATTAATAATATCATTG
>JAYTMI010000005.1:0-3930 GCA_043728625.1 Saprospiraceae bacterium
CTTCATAGCAATTTATATAGTTTTCTGCCGATTCTGTCAGAATTTCGATATTTTTGACATTCAAAAGTCCTAAATTAAAACGGCCAACTTCTGCCAAAACAGCGTTTTGTTCAATAGCAATAACGGCATCAAAATGTTTTGAAAAATGTAAGGCATCAATGCCCAAACCACAAGTCAAATCCAAACACCGTTTGCCCGAAGCCTCCTTTGCCGATGCCGCAAATTCGCTGCTGCATTGCTCAAAAGCCAAAGGCGGCACAATCGCTTGCACGGCATACAAACTCGGCAACTTCAACCGACAACGTTGCCAATATTTTAATTGCGTTGCCAAAGTGGGATTGCGATTTTTGAGCGCAAATACTGAGGGGTCGGTATTTACATTTTCAAAAATCAACTGACGGGCTTCAGTTGTTTTTAGATAGGCAAGTTCTTCAAGCGTCATTACTTTTTTGCGCAAAGGTAATTTGCAAATGCAATGTCTTTACATTGAAATTTGAAATCCTTTACTACCTTTGCGTCGTTGGGGTGCTTTTTTGAATAAAAAGGCTGAGATTATACCCGTTGAACGTAGGCGAGTAATGTTGCCGACGGAAAAGTTGACACTGAGTGAATGATGAATGATGGATTTTTTAAGTATTGATTGACAATGTTTAAAAATTCATCATTTATAATTCATAATTCATCATTTCAGTAGTGTCAACTCAACGAGGTTTAAAAAATGCCGATTGTCCCAACATTCGGCATTTTTTTTTACCAAATTTTCATTTTTATAATGTTAAAATTAAACAAAAAAACGCAAGCAAAAAGCCTTGCAAAGCCGCGCATATCTGCGCTTTTCGTTCTCCTTCTCTCCTACTCTTTTGCCAATGCACAACAGGCAGATTCATTAAAACAAGTTGATTTACAACAAGTTACGATTTCGGCAACTATGGCGGGCAACAAAACGCCCATGAGTTTTACGAACATTAAACGTGACCAAATTCGCCAAAATGATTTTGGTCAAGACATTCCTTTTTTGCTAAAAACGACCCCCTCAGTCGTTGAAACTTCTGACGCAGGTGCAGGTGTTGGCTACACGGGTTTACGCATTCGCGGCAGCGATGCGACACGAACAAATGTAACGATTGACGGTGTGCCACTCAATGATTCTGAAAGTCAAGGCGTTTATTGGGTTGACTTACCCGACTTGTCGGCTTCGACTTCGATGATTCAAATTCAACGTGGCGTTGGCACTTCAACAAACGGTGCAGGTGCTTTTGGTGCAACGATTAATGTGGTAACAAATCCCTTGATCAGTGAAAAATTCATCAGTTATTCAGGTGCAGGTGGCTCTTTTGGCACTTTGAAAAACACGATTTCCTTTGGTTCAGGCTTAATGCGCAACGGTTTATCAGTGGATGGTCGTTTGTCACGCATCGTGAGTGATGGTTATGTTGACCGCGCTTCATCAAAATTGGGTTCAGCGTATTTGTCTGCCAATTATTTGATGAAAAATACGTCATTACGCCTTAAAATCATGACAGGCAATGAGCGTACGTATCAATCGTGGTACGGCATTCCAGAATCATACATGAACGATGCAAAATTGCGGACTTACAATCCAGCAGGAACAGACCGCGCTTCGTCACCTTATGAAAATCAAGTAGATGATTATGGTCAAACGCATGTTCAATTTATGCTAAATCATTCATTTTCAAGGTTTTGGAAAGTTAATGCTTCTTTGCATTACACAAAAGGAAAGGGCTTCTACGAAGAATACAAAGCCGCACAAAGATTAAAAAAATATATTCCAGGACGTAAAGACACCACCGATTTGGTCCGTCGCTTGTGGCTCGATAATGATTTTTATGGTGGCATTTGGTCTGCTACTTTTCAAAAAAATGGTTGGGAATCCGTTACGGGTGGCGGCTTAAATCGCTACGATGGTGACCATTATGGTCAAATCATTTGGGCTGCAAAAGATGCTAATTTTGCAAAAACGCCCACAGAGTTTTACCGCAGCCTTTCTCGTAAAACAGATTTTAATATTTATGAAAAAGTCAATTATGCGGTCAATGACGTTTTTTCGCTTTTCCTCGACTTGCAATATCGCCGGGTTGCCTATCATACTGAGGGGATAGATAAAAAACTTCGCAATATTGGGCGCGACTTAAAATGGGACTTTTTTAATCCAAAATTGGGATTTGTCGTTGAAAACAAAACAGGTACACGTTTTTATGCCAGTATCGCTAATGCGCATCGTGAGCCAAACAGAAATGACTTGATTGACCCTGAAAAAACGTATTTGCCAAAAGCAGAATCCATGACTGACGCTGAAATGGGCTTGCAACACCGTTGGCAAAAAGCCAGTATTAGTGGTAATTTGTTCTTGATGCAGTATGATAATCAATTGGTTGTTACAGGAAATATCAACGATGTAGGTGAGCAAATTCGAGTAAATGTGCCTAAAAGTTATCGTCGTGGCATCGAATTAGAAGGCGTTTGGGCATTGTCGGATTGGTTGACAGTCAACGGCAACGCCAGTTTTTCAGAAAATAAAATAAAAGATTTTACTGAATTTATTGACGATTGGGATACGGGCGGACAAAAAGCGGTTAATCATGGCAAAACAGATTTGGCTTTTTCGCCGAATGTTATTGCCAATACTTCTTTTGTTTTCACGCTGTTGAAAAAAGGAAAAAACGAGTTAAGTCTGACCCCCTCAGTAAAATACGTTGGTCAGCAGTTTATTGACAACAGTTCAAATAAGAACACAGCTTTACCCGCTTTTAGTTATACAAATTGTCAACTATTTTATAAAACAAGTTTCAATAAAATAAAAAATATAACAGTTAAACTACTGATTAACAACATCTTCGATAAAAAATATACCAACAACGCCTGGACTTACCGTTTTAGCTCACCGAGCTATGACCCTCGTCCAGACGACCCTTATGCACGTTCAGAAGGTAATAATATTTACAATTTAACAGGCTATTTTCCACAAGCTGGAAGGCATTGGATATTGGGTTTATCGGCAGACTTCTAAATGAATAGTATTGTTGAATTGTTGGATAGATGTATTGTTGAATTGTTGTAGGGCTTTATTTTTAAGTCGCAATAACCATTTAACTATACAACAATACAGCCATCTAACAATTCAACAATACAACCATTTAATAATATTTAAAAAAAAAAATCAAAGAAGCAAGTATAGTAGGTCTGAAATTTGTCTTAACTTCGCAAAATATTTGCAAAACAGCGTTTTTGTAAATAGTAGAAAATCAATTTTTCTAAATAATTATTATTTCTTAACAAAAAAAGAATCTATTGGCTAAGTCATACAGACCCTACGTTCCGCGTAAAGAACCAGAAGCAGAACATCGCATTAACAAACTCATCCGCGTACCTGAAATCCGTCTCGTTGGCGACTCACTCGAAGCTTTGAGTGAATTTCTAGACGAAAAAATTGAAGTAGGCGTTTATAAAACGCAAAATGTCCTCGATTGGGCAGAAAAAGCGGGTCTCGACCTCGTCGAAATCACCCCAAATGCTGCTCCGCCTGTTTGCCGCATCGTTGATTACAGCAAGTTTTTGTATCAAAAAAAGAAGCGCGAAAAGGAAATCAAAGCAAATACGACTAAAACGGTCATCAAAGAAATTCGTTTCACGCCTGAAACGGGCGATCACGATATTGACTTCAAAGTCCGTCATGCTACGGAATTTTTGAAAGAAGGCTCAAAAGTGCGGGCTTATGTACAGTTTAAAGGTCGTGGCATCACGTTCACGGCTCGTGGTGAATTATTGCTCCTACGTTTTATCCAAGCATTAGACGATTACGGCACGCCCGAAGGCTTACCAAAAATGGAAGGCAAGCGTATGTTTGTCTTTATCGCACCTAAGAAAAAAGCAAAATAGTTATTTGGGAATTGGTTATTGGAAATTGGTTTA
>JAYTMI010000006.1:0-2845 GCA_043728625.1 Saprospiraceae bacterium
GGTTTTCGGTTGGTTTTGTCTTTTCCTTCAGCTCACGGGATTGTTGGATGACATCCACTGAACAGACGTTTGTCCTGCCCCTGAGCAATCAGGGCGAAAACGCGGCTTTGCCGCCCAAGCAGCAGTGTGAGTAGCAAGGGTCGAAAGTTCTGCTGCTTTTTTGTTTATTAGAATCAGGATGGGTAGGATGGTTTAGGATTTAATAGGAATGCAAATAATGGGGTGGCGTTGCCATGATATATCAAGCATTAAATATAACATCCCTCTGGGATTCACAATAATTTTTTGCCAATTTACTACCGATATTTCATGCCTAACGGCATTTTTAAAACCTTTTCGACTTATTAATCGCATAAATTTGAAATAGTAGAATTCAAAAAACGGATGAACAACTACATTGAACTCGAACAGACCGAAGCCCCATTTAAGATGATTGCCATAGAAGGCAATATTGACAGCGAGCCGTTTGATATGGGAGGAGAAAGTTGGGATAAAGATTCGCTACCGGTTCATAAAGTCCGATTAAGTGATTATTGGATGGGTGAATTACCTGTCACTCAGGCAGTATGGGCTTACGTGATGCAAGGTACTGATATGGCTGATCCTTCTAATTTCAAAGGACACAACCGCCCTGTGGAACAAGTCTCATGGAATGACATCAAAGACATATTTTTAGGAAAATTAAATAAAATGACTGAGGGGATGCGCCCAAACGGTACACAATATCGCTTACCCATAGAAGCGGAATGGGAATACGCAGCTAAAGGCGGCAAATATTGGAAAGCATTACCTTTTGAATACGCAGGTGGAGATAAACTGAATGAAGTAGGTTGGTACAATGAAAATAGTCATGCCGAAACCAAACCCGTTGGTTTAAAGATGCCCAATTTGTTAGGTTTGTATGACATGAGTGGTAATGTATATGAATGGTGTGAAGATTGGTACAGCGGTGATTTTTATAAGGAATGCGAGCAGCAAGGTGTAGTAATTGACCCATGCAATCGTAAAGAGGGTCAGTACCGCGTGTATCGCGGCGGTAGCTGGTTCAACAACGCGCAGAGCTGCCGCCCCACGTACCGCGACGACGACACGCCGACGTACCGCTTCAACGCTATCGGTTTTCGGTTGGTTTTGTCTTTTCCTTCAGTTTAGGTGGTTTGGAATTCAACAATCCCGTGAGCAAAAAAATTGAGGTGAATGGAGGAGGTATGCGGTGAAGGAGGAGGGACGACGACTGAGTGCATAGTGACGCAATGAAGCGAATGAGTAATGGGTAAATAATACCCCGCAAAGCGGGGTCGAAAATTTTTTTTGACACCACAAAAAAGTAATCAAAACGTATGAACAAACTGAACGACCTCGTCAAAAATCTAACACCATTAGACAACACCGATGCAGTAAGGCGCAAAGACAACAGTTATGCGCGCAATACTGAGGGGGGTATCATTGCGCTGAGTATGTCCAAAAGTAAAATCGAATCATTGGTTTTGGATAACCAAGCGGCGGCTTTGGAGCATCTCTATCTGAGCGGCAATGAGTCATTGAAGCAGATAGAGATGCAGATTCCTTTGCCGTATGTGAAGCATTTGTATCTCGATGCATGTGCTTTGGAGGAACTGACAATCCCTGAAGGATGTGACACGCTTGAACAGATTTATGTGCAGAAAAATAAGCTTAAAAAATTGGTTTTTGAAGGGGATTGTGAGGCATTGCAGTTGTTGGATTTGAGTGGTAATCAGTTGACGGAGTTTACTTTGCCTTTTGGTTTCGATAGTTTAGCTTATTTGTATCTGAATGACAATCAATTAAATATACTGGCTTTATACCATGCTTTGTCATCATTAAATACACTGAATTTACGCAATAATCAATTGAATGAATTACCTTCTATTCTTTTAGAATCGGAAAATTTGAATACGGTATATGTGCATGGTAATCCAATGGAAGGTATGGATAAAAATGTATTGGAAAGCGATGAACGAGCCAATTCATGGTCAGGGATACGCAATTATTTGTCTTCTCTTTCAGATGGTACAGCAGAGTATGACCAAGTGAAATTGATAGTATTAGGCAATAGCACCGCAGGTAAATCATCGCTGATATATTTTTTAAGAGATAAAGTATATGAATATAGAAGGGCAAGTACACATGGTATGACCCCCATACTTTGGGAAATCAATAAAGATTTTAAAATAGCCATCTGGGATTTTGGAGGGCAGGAATATTACCACAATATACACCATTTGTTTTTTACAAATAAGTCTTTGTATGCCATCATTTTTGAAGAAAAAACAAATTGTCAAGGATTCCAATTGACAGATATTGAATTATATGAGAATGGCACAAAAACACCCAAAAAAGAGAATTTAGAGCACTTTCATTATGATTATTGGCTGGATAATATTCACTACTTGACTCAATCAAATGAAATTGATGTTCAAAAACCTGAATTACTATTGATACAAAATAAAATTGAGTTGACTAAACAAGACAAAGATATTAAAGCTAATTTCGCTATCAGTGTCGAGAAGTCATACGAAGGCAATGAGGATTATATATATGCTTTCAAGGATTTTGAGAGAAATTTGTTGAAAAAACTTAAAGATATAAAAGGGGCAGTGCCTGTCAGTAAAAAATGGTTAGCCATAAAAGGTAAGATTCAAGAAAAAGCCAAACTCGGTAAGCCATTCTTGACCAAGCAAGAGTATATAAAACTGGCTGAAAAAGTAAAAGAGGGTATATCAGAGAAAAATAATCAACAGATTGAAAGTGAATTAGATACTTTAACAAAAACACTTCAAAGGACAGGCGTAATATTATATTATCCCGAAATAAAAGACAATAA
>JAYTMI010000007.1:0-6266 GCA_043728625.1 Saprospiraceae bacterium
GCTAAACAAGCTGTTGCAGCTGGAGAAGGCGCATTGCAAACATTGATAACGTATTGATTTTCAATAAACCAGAAGTCATCTACTAAGTTTCCTGCCGCATCACAGGCTTGCGCCCTAACACCACTCCCTCCCTCTTTGAGGTCTTTTTCGGTAATATCAGGAATAAGATTTTGTAAGGCTTTGACAAAAGCCCTTTTTGAATAGGAACGATGCATTTCATCAAGTCCTTCTCGCCAATATTTAGTTGCAATTTTTTGAAAACCTTTAAAACGCAGCGTTTCAAACAACTCGCCAAAATGAATATCCCAACGGCTATAACCTTCTCGGCGGTACGACAAAACGGCGTTTGGTCCTGCCTCTATGCCGCCTTTCGTCATGCGAGTAAAATGTACGCCCAAAAACGGAAAATTAGGATTTGGTACAGGGTAAATTAAGTTTTTGACGAGATATTGTCTTTCAGGTTTCAATTCATAATATTCACCCCGAAACGGTAGGACTTGAAAATCGGCTTTCGGTTCCAGCATTTTAGTCAACTTATCGGCATATAAACCCGCACAAGTAATGACGAGTTTTGCCTCTAAATCCCTTCCCTCAGTATCATCAGTATGTACGATGGTTGAGCCGTTTTGGGTTGTCATACCCGTCACTTTACGATTATAAAAAATCGTATTACCTTGTTTTTCAATCAGTTCTGCTAATTTTTCGGACATACCCACATAGTCAATAATACCCGTTTGTGGCACCCAAATAGATTCAACCGCGTTGACATAAGGCTCTATTTCCTTAGTTTCCTGCTCAGAAATTTTGCGAATACCCACCATTCCGTTCTCAACACCACGTCTATAAATATTATCCAATAGCACCCGTTCACTGTCCTTTGTAGCGACAATCACTTTCCCACATACATCATGTTTTATTCCAAATTCTTTTGCAAAAACAAGGAGTTCATCGTAGCCTTTTTTGCAATTTGTTGCTTTTAAGCTACCAGGTTTGTAGTAAATGCCAGAATGGATAACGCCGCTATTATGTCCCGTTTGGTGCCGAGCGACACCGTTTTCTTTTTCTATGAGGCAGATTTTAAGGCGGGGATTTTTTTGACTGATGCGGTAAGCCGTTCCTAAGCCAACAATACCTGCACCAATGATGGCTATATCATATTTCATTGGTATTCAATTAATTATAAAACCGTTAAAAACTTAGGTGTATATCACTTAGCAACATCATCCGTCCATAAAAGCAAAGGTTGGGGGTCATATTTTGACCAATCAATGTCTTCCGCTTCCTCTTCTGAGTAAATAATGTACCGCACTTTACGGCTCATCAACTTTTCAGCTTTATCTATCAAATTGACTAAATAAGCTGTATCAACTTTACCGACAAACACAAGGTCTATAATTTGACTATCAAGACCTTTTGAAAATTCACCTACTACAAAAACACGACGGACATCACCTAATCTTTCTATAATATTTTCGATGATATGGTCAAAACCGACATATTTGAGTAAAATATTGTGTACCTCATTAAAAAGAGGGTGCGCTGTATTGGCTTGAAAGACTTTTTTGTTGCCAACCATCTTCGATTTCAACATCCCTGCTTGCTCAAAACGGTTAATTTCGATGCGAATAGCGTTGGTTGATTCACCAAATTCAGTTTCCAGCCCACGCAAATAGGCTTTAGCGTTGCTGTTCAAAAAAAACTTGAGCAGCAGTTTTATACGGGTTTTCGACGATATGAGTGTCTCTAACATGATTAAATTTTGAGTAGCAAAGTTACTCAAATTGTTATTATTTAACACTTATACGCCATTTTTATTGAAAAATAATATCATGTAACCTGTTCATCAACTGCTTCACAGATGATATGTCCTATCAATATGTGCATCTCTTGAATCCTTGCCGTTATCTCCGAAGGTACAATAAGTTCAACGTCTGCCTGTCCCCTCAGTATGCCGCCGTCTCGACCTGAAAAAACGATGATTTTTAGCCCGCATTCACGTGCCACCTCTACGGCATGAACAATATTCGGACTATTCCCAGAAGTTGAAATACCAATAAAAACATCATTTTGAACGCCTAAACCTTCAATTTGACGAGCAAAAACCCTTTCAAAACCGTAATCATTGGCAATTGCCGTCAAAGCAGAAGTATCAGTTGACAAGGCAATCGCAGGAAAACTGCGGCGATTTTTGACAAACCGACCGACAAATTCTGCGGCAATATGTTGGGCATCTGCTGCCGACCCGCCGTTGCCTGCAATGAGAATTTTGCCCCCCCTCAGTATAGTCGCAGTACAAAGGTCGCAAGCCGCTTGAATGTCGGTTTCCAATGACTTCAAACGCTCCGCTGTAGCAAGATGTTCATTAATTATATCACTGATATTCAATGTATTATGTTTTGTAGAGACACAATATTTTGCGTCTCCTATTTTAATTAAGATGCCTTAGAGGCTGTCTCAAAAGGCAAATCGAAATTTTTAGTGCAAAATATTCTATGGTTTTGGGCACCATGTTAGGGAAACTTTAAAAGTTTCCCTAACATAAACGCCTTCAAAAAGAATAATATTCGGCACAAAAAAACTTGAAATACCTTTTGAGACAGCCTCTACGTTAATAATGTTTTTTGGGCAAAAGATAATTCTGAACGTAATCTGCAATACCGTCTTCAAGAGACGTAAAAGGCGTATCGTAACCAGCATCATGAAGCTTTTTCATATCCGCTTCTGTGAAATATTGGTAAGAATCACGAATATCCTCTGGTGTTGGTATATAATTGACGTTCAATGGTTTATCCAAATTTTTGAACACTTGAGCAACTAAATCATTGAAAGTGCGTGCTTTACCAGTACCTAAATTGTAAATGCCACTTTTTACTGTTGAGGAACGAAATCTCGATTCTGTCGGGGAGGGGTTCGTTTCAAGCGATTTTTGATAAAACCAAAACATCACTTTTATTAAGTCCATGACATAGATGAAATCACGCATTTGTTCACCATCTTTAAAGTCAGGACGATGGCTTTTGAACAAATTAACGCCACCTTTCGCTTGGATCTGATTAAAAAAATGGAAAATCGTAGAAGCCATGCGCCCTTTGTGGTACTCGTTGGGACCATACACATTAAAAAACTTCAAACCCACCCAAAAAGGAAATTCCGCTAAATCCTCACCGCCAAAAAACGGTTTAGCATTCAAGACCTCACGACTTTCGACCATTTGAAGCAGCCATTTGTCAAAGTCATTTTTGGAATCACCATACGGATTGAGTGGTTTTAGTTGATTAATCAAGGCATCGTCACTATCCGAATAGCCCAATTCGCCTGCACCATAAGTTGCAGCCGAAGATGCATAAACAATTGGTTTTGAATATTTTTGGCACAACAAAAAAAGATAACGTGAGTAATCCAGATTGAGTTTCAAGAAAACAGATCGGTCAAATTCCGTTGTATCTGTCCTTGCACCGAGATGAAACACGAAAGATACTGAGGGGTGGTTATTCTCAAACCAATCAAGGAAGTCCTCGCGTTCGACACGTTTATATACACGTGTATGCGCCAAATTGATGTCCTTTTCTTTCTTTGAAAAATCGTCAACGGCTATGATGTCCTCAATGCCCTTTTGATTCAAAAAAGAAATAAGGCAACTGCCGATAAAGCCTAATGCACCTGTTACTACAATCATGCTGTTGTCATTTTTTAGGGCGCAAAATTAGCTTTTAACCTTCGTTTTTTTAGAAAAAACCTAAAAACCTTTAAAATTGGGTTTGCGTTTTCCGATAAAAGCACTGATCCCTTCTGTAAAGTCTTCAGTCGCACCTGCTTGACTTTGAAATTCAGCTTCATACGCCAATTGCTGCGCCAAACCAGCAAAAACGGACTCATTTAAGGCTTTTTTGGTCAAAGCAAGCCCGCGTGTCGGCATTTGAGCTAGTGATTCTACAAGTTCTTTCACTTGATTTTTGAAAATATTATCAGGAAAACACTTGAAAATCATACCTAATGCAACGGCTTCTATCGCCATCACTTTGTCGCCCAACATCATAATCGCAGAGGCTTTACCGAAACCAATGAGACGAGGTAATACCCAAGTACCGCCACAATCAGGTACTAATCCAATTTTAGAAAACGCTTGAACAAAAGAAGCCGACTCCGTTGCAACGACAATATCGCAAGCTAAGGCTAAATTGGCACCCGCACCCGCCGCAACGCCATTGACAGCGGCTACAACGGGCTTTTCTAATGCTCTGATTTTCAATACAATAGGATTATACTGTGTAGGCAACACGTTTTTAAACGACAATGGTTTTTCTGGGTCGGAAGCTTCTGTCAAATCCTGTCCAGCACAAAACGCCTTACCTTCACCTGTGATGCAAACGGCACGTACTGAGGGGTCTGCTTGGCAGTCGCTCAGGGCAGATAAAAACCGTTTTCTCATATCGGTATCCAAAGAGTTAAATACTTTCGGGCGATTGAGTGTCAAATAAGCAACGCCATTTTCTTTTGATAATAATATAGAGTCCATAAATCGTTATTTTTATCGAAAAACTCAAAGTTAGATTTTCAACTTTAGTCCTTTGAATAATGTTATTTTTTTTTTGAAAAAAAATATTAATATATCGGAACAAAAAATATTAATGTTTTAATTCAAGAACTCAGAGTGCCGACCAGTTTATAATGCTTCTATTTTCTCAATCAACCACTCGCGCTCACTAAATATCTTTGAACTATTGAGTTCTTCCAGTACTTTCATCTTTTGTAGATTATCGGGGACAAATCTTAATTTTTGAATCGTGGTCAGTTTATTCAAGGAATTATAGAAAAAGGCTTTTTTAGGTTCAGGCAAGTTCCCTCTTGCAACTTTGACTTTTAAAGCATTGATTTTATCTTCCAGAAGCGAGGAGTTTTGCTCATAGTAAATCTTAATTATTAAAAAATAGACTTGAATGTCGTAGAATATGTCTTTGAATTTAAGCGATACCAATATTTCTTCTGCCTTGGCATATTCCATTGTACTGAAATAGTAATTGGCTAATAAGAAATTATGGATTTCAACCGTATCATCTCTCCCAATAATATCTTGAGACGTGTGGTTTACTAATAGTTTTTTGACCCATTCAAATTTCTTGAGCTTCAAACCTGTGTTGGTCAGACTTTGTAGTGTTGAGGTGTGAATCTTACAATCTCTGTACAGATACCCTTTTGCCAAGTGTTTTTCATAGATGTGAAATAAATGCATGAGCGCATCTGGTGTGTTATGATAGACATAACGTTTCACCCAAAATGTCCGATAAAAAGCCTGAATGTCTTTCATTTTATCAGGCGGAATTAGCGATTCATTCTTCTGAATGAGATGTTCCAGTTCACGAATAGCCTCTTCATCAGATGCATCAAGCAGGAGATGATGAATCCGGTAGTAAATATCCATAACAGGTGTCATAAGATAGGAACTACTCTCCAAATGTTGCTTAATCGTTTCTACAAATAGCAGGGTCTCTTTTGCCTCAATCTCCGTCAATGTACCTTGCAATAACAGAATAGAGGAATAATTCATCTTTACCAAACTGTAGAAAATGTCCAAATTGCGATGGGTTTCCAATAAATTGGCATCGTTCCGCCTGATATTGAAGGAACTTTGGAACTCAAACTCTTCTTGAGCCTGCAAAAATTTTTGATAAAAAAATTGACTGTCTTGAAAAGAATTTTTATTTATTTCTTTTTTAGTTGCCTCAATGGCTATTTCAAATCTTTTTACTAATCCATGCCGCCGATAAAATTTTGCCATGGACAACTCCTTAAGCCAGCGCGTTTCTGTGGATGGATTTTGCTCAAATGTTATATATTGTTCCAACAAATCCAACGATTCAGATAGTAGGCGATCTAAATCAAGTTTATGTCGCAACATATCTTTTTCACCAAATATGTGCCGAAAAATGCGTTCTTTTGACAGTTCTGGGCTGTTTGCATCAAATTTATACTCTCTCAAATATTCGTAAAGTTGGATAATGAACACCGCATTATACCCATCATTAAAAAACGGTGAGAGCAAAAATTTATAGAACCGCTTGTGTTCTTTAAGTGACAATAGGGATAATATTTCTAATAATTTCATAACCTCTGATGATTCATTTTTGTGGATATTTTCCAAAGGTAAAAATTTTTTTTTCCGAAAAACTCCAAAAACTGTAATAGGTTGGAATAACTCTATTCTTTATATTTGCATTTTAAATAATTATTAATTTACGAGATACAAAAATAGAAACAATGCGTAAAAA
>JAYTMI010000008.1:0-3312 GCA_043728625.1 Saprospiraceae bacterium
TATGGCATGTTGTTTCCTAACAATGTTTTACAATTGCTTTTTCCCCCGATACCTATGAAAGCAAAATATTTTGTTTTGGTATATGCTGGTTTAGAACTATATTTGGGCATAAGCGGCAGACAAGCGGGTGTGGCGCATTTTGCACATATTGGTGGTGCTTTATTTGGCTTTTTACTCATTATTTATTGGCGCAATGGTGGAACGGTTGGAAAGCTATGATTTCCCAAATCCCAAATTTCAATGAAGAAATTGCAGTAAAAAGAAATGTTGTTATAATAATTTCACATTTAAGACTCCATACTGAGGGGGTTATGTCTTGAAATCTTAAAATCAAAAATCTTGAAATCTTAATAAAAATGTTTCAGTCAATTTGGGATGATGTCAAACGGGAGTTTCAATATGGCAATATGGTCACACGAATCATAGTTGTCAATATTGCTATATGGATTGTGGTGAACCTTGCAAAACTCATCTTGCGTATTCCGACCGAAGATGCGGCTATGTATGATGATTTTCTAAGGTTTTTTTCAATGTCACCCAATTGGAAATTTATTTTATTGCACCCTTGGGTGCCGATTACGTCCATTTTCTTACACGAAGGTTTTGGGCATATCCTTTGGAATATGTTGACTTTCTATTGGTTTGGGCGTATTGTAGGCGATTTATTGGGCAATCATCGGATTTTACCCCTGTATTTACTGGGGGGCATAGCTGGTGGTGTTGTCTATTTTATCGCCGCACAATTTCATGTATTGGGTTTAGGGTTGCCGAGTGAAATGGTTTTGGGGGCATCTGCAGCCGTGATGGCGATGGTCGCTTGTGCAGCTTTTATTGCACCTGATTATATATTTAATTTATTGCTTATTGGACCCGTTAGGCTGAAATACATTGCCTTTGTTTTGTTTTTTTTAGACCTTATCAGTATCGCCGATAGGTCAAACACTGGGGGGCATTTAGCGCATTTGGGCGGTGCAGCTTTCGGTTTGTTTTTTGCGGCACAGCTACGAGAAGGTACGGATTTGGGCAAGCCCATTAATCGCTTCATTGATTTTTTAATTAATTTGTTTAATAGTCGGCCAAAGTCAAAGTTTACTTATCAACGTGGCGGTGGTGGACAAAAAGCCTATTCAGGTCAGCAGAAATCGCAACAAAAAAAACCTGCACAAGGCAGCCAAACCGCTGATTCTGCTAAAAAAACAACTGATGCAGGTGTTTCTGACGAACAAGCACGTCTCGATGCCATTCTCGATAAAATCAAACAAAATGGTTATGACAGTTTAACCAAAGAAGAAAAAGAATTCCTTTTTAAAGCCAGTCAAAAATAGATTGTATGGTTGTATTGCAGTATGGTTGTATTGTTATTAACCATACATCTATCCAACTATCCAACCATAAAACACAATGGTTCGATTTTTAAGAAAAATTAATCTTTGGGTTATTTTATTGACCCTTTTAGCCTACATTGCTCCCTATATTAGCCCCGTACAGATGTCATTTCTGATGTTTATGGGTGTCGCCTTTCCTTGGCTTTTGATTCTCAATTTTCTTTTTGTAGGTATTTGGGCTTTGAGTCGTTACCGCTATTGGTGGTATTCGGCAGCCGTTATAGTCGTTGGGTGGTCGCATTTGACGAGCGTTTTTGGTGTTCATTTCAGCCAAGCTCAAAGCCTAAATACTGAGGGGGGTAAAAAATCTGTTGGTTTGCGCGTGATGAGTTACAATGTTCATGGTCTGATCACCCCAGGCGCAAAAAACATAACTGCTGCACGCCTTGAATTGAGTCGTTTTTTAGAAAAGCAAAATGCAGATGTCATCTGTTTTCAAGAATATTTATTTCAATGGGGTGAAAACGTTGATAAGCAAATGCTTGAAGACATACCTTTTCTGAAAACTTATCCTTACTGGGTAAGGGTAAATGGCAACGATTTAGCTATTTTTTCTCGTTTCCCTATTCTTAATTCAGGTATTTTGCTCAAACGCAATGACTCTAATGGTTGCACCTATGCCGATATTTCAGTGCGCGGACAGAATATACGTTTTTATACCCTACAACTTCGGTCGAATGTTGTCAGCGATATTGCGGATAACTTGGCTAAACGAAAAGATATTATAGACGACGATTCTTGGTTTAATGTGGGACGTATGTTAACACGTTTTCGGCGATATGGCATTATTCGAGCGAAGGATTCAGAAATTGTAAAAAAGCACATAAAGGAAAGCCCATATCCAGTCATTCTCTGTGGCGACTTCAACGATATTCCTGTTTCTTATTCCTATAAAACCCTATCAGACGGCTTTATTGATGCTTTTCAAGAGACAGGACGAGGTGTTGGAACAACTTACGCAGGGCATATTCCCGCTTTGCGGATTGACTATATTTTGACCGACCCTCGTTTCAAACCCCTTAATTGTTTCATCTTTCGCGTCCGTCATTCCGACCATTATCCTGTCGTGAGTGATATAGTCATTAGTCATTAGTCTTTTGCCGATTGTCATGTCTTCTAATGGCATAAAAAAGGGGAGTGAAAATGCCCCCCTCAGTAATCTTGTATTTATGTTGATGATGACCGACTGAATGCCCTTCCGCCAAAACCACCTCTTGAAATTGTTGATTTCACGGCATTTGACCCTACATTTGAACTTTTGCTCAAGCCTCGCGAGTAAAAACCTGTGCGGCTGTATCCATTGCCGTAGCCTGACGAACCATAAGGTCGAAAAGCATAATACCACAACAAGGCGGTGCCTATGCCGTGGTGATGCGTGCGTGTATAATGTGCAGTTGTATCGGAGCGCATATAGACTTTTTTGTCCGTTTTGGCATCCCAATCACCGCTTGCGCCTTGTTGACTTTCTGTTTTGTTACATGAAGCTAAGGCGGCTGTGATGAGGACGAGACTGACGAATTTCGATTTTTTCATGGCACCTTAGATTTATTTAACAGTGATATAAAATTCATAATCTTTTTGCCCCGTCGCTGTCGTTGCGTTGCCTTGTGCGTCGGCAGCTTGGATATTGGCATTGCCGAGCGCAGGAATCGTATCGGCGTGGCGTATCTCACTAACCACGGCACCATTGCTCCATACTTTGTGCGTTGTCACCAACACATCGCGGTTATCGGGCAGGTGTTCGGTTGTCAATTGAGTCTCGATTGAGCCATTGTGCGAAATGTCTTTTGTTTCCACTTTGTCGTCGTTCTCCTGGCTGCCGTCACCGCAACTGATGAACAATGTTGTAGAGAAAACAAGAAGAATGAATAGAAAACGTATCATTTTTTATGTATTTTTAGATGAAAAATGAATAAACCTTCCGAAG
>JAYTMI010000009.1:0-2037 GCA_043728625.1 Saprospiraceae bacterium
ATCTAAACGATTTTCATGGTCTAAGCTGTATTTCAACTCTTGAGTGACTGAAAATACATTGGCGTCATATCTTGCGGCATCTTTTGCGTTGTAATTAGAGGAGGGTTTGCGATAAAATAAATCTATGGTTTTATCAAAATGCTTTACACCCTTGCGGAGCACTTCTACAACGCCCAATTCTTTGATTTTTTCATCTAAGCGGACTAAAAAAGGGCGTTCGCCTTTGCGCTGTATCATCTCGTAGGCTTCTTTTTGGGTTGCTTCTACGAAAGCCAATACTTGGTTGGTATTGATGCAAAACTCTCGGTCAAATTCGGCAGGAGTCGTTTCTATATATCGATGCCCAAACGTGGTATCGGTCAAATATTTGACGATGAATTTTTGAAAGCCTCTTTCTGAGGTATCAGTAAAAGTAAATGCCATGCGTTTAATTTTGTAGTGCTGTTTTTAATACTGCTTTGCTTAAAAAAGTGCTTCAATACTGAGGGGGTATGTTTTGATTATTTACGGTTGTAAAATCTTTTCCACTTGTGACACGCGCCGCTTCCCTGTTACCAAATCTGTTATCAAAGCTTCTCGGTATTCTTTTATCGAGGCGATTTCTTGGCGGGATTTGTCAATGGCTATGTCAAATATCAATACTTCTTCATTCAAGTGATTCGCTATATTAATTTGTTCTTCAATTGTTGGCGGTAAAGGGATTAGATAGTTATTCAAATCTTCACTTGTTACGCTTGGAAAGGTTGAGCCTTTAAAACTATCTGAAATAAAATCAACTAAGGCTTTTATTGCATAAATCATAAAATCTTGATTTGTTTTAGAAATTATAGCTGCAACTCCTCTTCCAATACTAACATCATCATGGCAAATATTTAATCTTCCTGTTGTTGAACCTCTTAAACAAAAGAGCAATGCCCCTTTTGGTGCAAATTTTTTCGGGTCAGTCGTCCATTTTAATTCTCTTGTATATCCAAATTTTTCTTCTGAATATTCAACAGGACCATTAATCAAAACATTTCCAATACCTTTATCATTATAGGTGTTTTCATGTGGTGAGATTCCATAAATTATTTTGGAACAAAACTTCAACTTTTTTACATTCCAATTCTTAGGTATTCCTCCAATCCAATCAATATCAGCTTCTTTTAGATTAGTTTCTTTATTCAGCCCTTTCGTCACACATATTCTAATTACACTTTGTTTTTCCTCTTCCAACAACTCAATCAACCGTTCCTTATTCCGAATAAATTTATCTATTTCACTGTTCTTTTTGTCTAAATATTCTACAATGCTGTTTTAAACTTCTAAAGGAGGGACGATGCTGTACATGCGTTTGAAATCGGTGTAGCGTAAACTCAGTTGGTCGTCTACAATACCATAAGAAAATCTTTTGCTGTAATTTGTATAAAATGAAGCCCGAAACATATAATGAAAAAAACGGGGGTTGATGGCTATTTTAGGTTTTAGAATGACATAGGCGGGGCTTGAAATGCCTTGAAAATCACTATAACCCAAAGCTCCTTGCCACATTCTCATTTTATTGTAAGCAATATCACCGACTTTGATGAGCTTGTATTTGCTTTTATCTTCGTTGCTACTATCTTTTTTAATATCAACATCGCTTTGTTTTATTACCCCTTTTCCAATCGTTACAGAAAGCAATTCTTCTTTGATATGCCCCCGTTCAATGCGTTCTTGAAAAATGGCAATATTGGGTAGCAATTGCCAATCACTGGGCAATTGTTTCACATAGTCATAGTCTATAGGTTTATAAGCTGAATATATAGTCATAAAAGTTGTTCAAGATTGATGGGTTTAATAAATTGTCTTCCTTTGCTATAAGGCAATTGTTTTGAATGATGAAAGCGACCAATAATCAAAGCGGGATGTGTATTAAATTTTTTAGCGAACTCAATAATAGCCCCCTCAGTAAGAGCGTCAGAATTAAGCACTTCTTGCTCTTGTTCCTTGCTGAAAGTCCACTCAATGGCGAAGTCATCGGCTTCTTTCTCTTTTTCGACATCTATATCAATGTAC
>JAYTMI010000010.1:0-2970 GCA_043728625.1 Saprospiraceae bacterium
TTCTAAACGATGTACAAAACGAAGGAAAAACAATTTATTTAAACCAAAAAAGTGTGGCAATACATTCGTCATGCGTTGAAACAACATTTCAGGCGTTGCTTGATATTTTTGTAACAATTGCATTAAAAATGCGCCATTGTCCCATTTATCCATTTTTAAGAACTTCTCCATATCTTTAACAAAGACTTCTCGATTCATCAATAAAGCGGCTGAAAAATAACCTGCTTTAAAGTGATTTAAGGCTTCGTCAAATGTTTTGACCCTTTGAAGCGAAGCAGTATAGGCTCTTTCTTTTAAGGATAAAGCATTGAAACCCAATTCTTTACCGAATTGGAATGCACGTTGTTGCTCGTTCAAGCTGCTGTTCAACAGCAGTTGTTTGGTTTTAGGTACAAAGACAGAACGAATGTTTTTTAACTCTGGAAAAGCATCTAAGCCCTTTTCAACGATTTTATAACCAAACTTTTTCTCTAATAAACTGGCTAAAAAATGATCGGGCAAAGAATGTCCTGTTGGTACTTTATTTTGTTTAACAAATTGACGAACCGCTTCTTCTAATTCTTCAAAATAATTATTGTGTAATTCTAAATAGGAACGCAAAGCACCGAAATAGAAATTTTCTTCTCGGAGTGCATAATTTCTACTCAATTCTACAAGCGTCGAAATAAATGCTGCGACACGTATTGGGGCATTGGCAATGATTTCAACGACTTTATTCATTTCGATACCAAACAAATCAAGCGGCAGTTCGTGCAAGAAATTAGACTGCAATAAATCCTCGACGGCAGAAAGGCTTTGTGGCATTTGTGCACTTATCAACGATTCAGTAGTTGTCTCTAAGGCATCGGCGAGTAGTTTTATTTTATCATCTTTTGGATATTTTTTACCTTTTTCAATTTCATTAAGATAACTAACAGACATTCCTGTTTGCTCTGAAAGGACAGCAAATGACAATCGCTTTTCAGTACGCAACTGACGTACCTTTAATCCAAGAATTATTTTGTTATTTTGTGATTTTTGACTCATTGCCTGGCTATTAAGACGAGTGAAGTGAAAAACAACTGCATTTCTGCTGACTCGTCCAAATGTACGACTTTTTTAATTTTTAGCGAATATTCGTTGTTCTAAAACAATTCTTATTATTCTTTGTCCTAAATATTAGACATGATTACCGGATTTTATAGATTCACACGATTTTTAAAACTGTAATTTTCGTCAATATTCACCATTGCCTTCATTTTACATTTAATATTTTACATTTAATATTATGAACCATCTCATACACGAAACATCTCCTTACCTGTTACAACATGCGCATAACCCTGTGGATTGGTATGCTTGGAAACCCGAAGCTTTTGAGCGAGCGAAGGCTGAAAATAAGCCTATTCTCGTCAGTATTGGTTATTCGACTTGCCATTGGTGCCATGTTATGGAGCGCGAATCGTTTGAAAATCAAGATGTTGCAGATATTATGAATCAACTATTTGTCTGTATCAAAGTGGATAGAGAGGAACGCCCTGATGTAGATCAAATTTATATGGAAGCTTGTCAAATTATTTCTGGTAGTGGTGGTTGGCCCCTCAATTGTTTTCTTTTACCCGATGGACGACCTTTTTTTGCGGGAACTTATTATCCACCTGAGTCTGCTTATGGGCGACCATCGTGGATTCAGGTTTTGCACAATTTGTCCAATGCTTTTCAACAAAAACGCGATGTTGTGGAACAACAAGCGAATCAGTTGACGGATATTATTCGGAATTCGGATAAAAATTATGTCAAAAATACTGAGGGGGGGCATTTGTTGAAAGTTGTCGGTGACTCGACTTCTGTTTTTAATGTAACTTATTTAGAGAATGTTTTTTACGCTTTGCGTGAACGATTTGACCGTGTGGAAGGTGGTTTTGGCGGTGCGCCTAAATTTCCATCAACCATGTCTATCCAGTTTTTGATGGACTATCATTTTTATACAAAAAATGAAGAGGCTTTGGCGCACGCCGAATTGTCTCTGATTAAGATGATTCAAGGAGGCATTTATGACCAAATTGGTGGTGGTTTTGCCCGTTATGCGACGGATAGGGAATGGCTAATTCCCCACTTTGAAAAGATGCTGTATGATAACGCTTTGTTAATAACGACGTTAAGTGATGCTTATAAACTGACAAAAAAAGATATTTACAGCGAGACGATTGAAGAAATGTTGACATTCATCCTTAGAGACATGACTGCGCCCGATGGCGGTTTTTATTCGGCTTATGATGCAGATTCCGAAGGTGTTGAGGGCAAATTTTATGTCTGGGGAAAAACTGAAATTGAGGCAATACTCTGTGCAGATGCACCGCTTTTCTGTAGCTTTTATGATGTTTCAGACGAAGGTAATTGGGAAGAAAATAACATCCTTTGGCGACAAAAAAGCTATTTAGAATTTGCAAAAGAGCAGGGTATAGAAGTATCTGCCTTAAAGGATAAATTGCAGAAATGTCGAGAAAAGTTGTTCGAAATTCGTGAAAAACGTGTAAAACCAGGCTTAGATGATAAGATTTTACTATCTTGGAATGCGTTAATGATTTCTGCCTTTATACGTGCTTATGAAGCGGTGGGTACTGAGGGGTATCAAAAAGTCGCTGTGGATGGTTTGGCTTTTATTTTTGAAAAATTCAAACAAAAAGAAGGTATTGGTTTGTACCATACTTACAAAAACGGGCAGGCGCAATACGATGGTTTTTTGGAAGATTATGCCTACTTAATTGAAGCTTTATTGGATGTTTATGGCATCACATTTGACAAACAATATCTTGAAAAAGCGAAACAATACGCTGATTTTACGATAGAAAATTTCTTTGATGAGTCTGCAAATTTGTTCTATTTTACATGCGAAAAACAGAAAGATATTTTGCTGCGCAAAAAAGATTTATACGATTCGGCAACACCTTCTGGTAATGCGACAATGGTGCGCAACTTGCAACGATTAGG
>JAYTMI010000011.1:0-1992 GCA_043728625.1 Saprospiraceae bacterium
TTAGATAAAAGGGTGGAAAAGTATGCTCAACGGTGTTTGCTCAAATGAGATGTATTTTAAAAAACAAAACCCAAAATGCTTGTTTTCATAAAAAAACAAGCATCTTAGCCAATCATTACCTCCCTCAGTAAAAGAGGGAAAAAAACGCTAAAATCAACGATAACATTTTCTAATTTTTTAAACGAAAAATCATGCAATCCAATCGCTACATGTCTCTTTTAGTACAAAGTATTTATGTCCTATTAACAGGACTTCAACTGGTTTTTGTCCCCAATATGCTCTTAGGCATTTTTGGCTTTGACGAAACGTCAGAAGTTTGGATTAAAGTTTTAGGACTCGTCGTCATTTCATTGTCCATCATCTATTATGCCCTCAACAAATCTGGCAATACCGAAGTCGTGACCGCATCTATATGGGCAAGACTTTTTGTCGGTGCAGGGTTTATCTTTTTAGTCATTTCAGGTCAAGTAAAACCTGCCTTGATTCTGTTTGCAAGTGTTGACATCGCTACGGCTGTTTGGACTTGGTTTGAATTGAAGAAAGTAAAGGCATAAAAAAAGCGACAAACGCTTATCTTTGAGCCAATATGACAAATCATAAAACATATCATGCTAGCAGACTATCAAATTGGTTTTTGATAGCCGCTTTTGTATTGAGCGTTTTTTCATTTTCAGGCTATGTTGGCAATGATAAAACACAACTTAAGACGACACAAACGGAATTCGTTTCTTCGTACAAAACCAAAAAAGTTAGGCGGACGCTTTCCCTTACAAAAGCATTTGCGTTTGTTTATTCGGAAATACCCCCCCTCAGTATTTTAGGCTATGAAACACATTTTTTAATCGCCTTCAATAGATTAATAAAAACGCAAATTGACCATAGCACCAAACAATGTCTTTCCTTTAAATCCATCGAACAGTTACACATCAAAACGATACCTCAAAGCACAAACGAGGACATCGCATCTGCTCTTTTAGGATAACCCAATCCTATTTATTTTCATACCTATTTTATTATAAATCAAACTGTTGTTGTTCCACAACAGGCATAATTCATTTATCGAAAAATGAAAAAATTCAAAAGAGTGATGTTGCTCATGAGCTTTGTGCTGCTCATGGTTTTAGCATCTGTGGGCATGGGCATAGCGGGAGCAGTGCCCGTCACGCCCACCAATAAAAGAAAAGATGCCATCGTCATTGATGTTGAGGAAGTTGATGCAGAAGATTCGGAAACAGATGTGTCGTTATTGAATATTCAAAAGATATAAAGGTAGGTTTTGGAGACTTGAGTGTTTCCAAAACCTTTTTTGTATTTTGTCGGCATTTACAAACGCATCATAAATCTGTAACTAAACTTATGAAAAATCTACTTTATCTAACATGGGTATTGACCCTGTTCTCTTGCACAAACACACCTAAAGAAACAATGAAACCCATTCACTTAGTCACACTCGACCCTGGGCATTTCCACGCTGCCCTCGTTCAAAAATCTATGTACGATTCTGTGGATGCCACAGTCTATGTCTATGCACCAGAAGGTGCAGATGTGAAACAACATTTGGGACGGATTGACAGCTATAACAAACGAGCGGACAAACCGACGGCTTGGCAGCAAGTCAACTATTTGGGCAGCGATTTTTTTGATAAAATGATTGCTGAAAAGAAAGGCAATGTCGTCATCCTTTCAGGCAACAATCGTTTGAAAACGGATTATATTCTTAAATCCTTAGAAAACGGTTTCAATGTTTTGGCGGATAAACCGATGGTTATCAATGAAAAAGGGTTTGAAGAACTTAAAAAAGCCTTCGATGTCGCCGCTAAAAATAAAAAATTGCTCTACGATATTATGACGGAGCGTTCAGAAATCACAACGGTGCTGCAACGTGAACTCTCCATGACCCCCTCAGTATTTGGCACTTTAGAAAAGGGTTCGCCGAGCAAACCAGCTATTACAAAAGAAAGCGTACATCATTTCTATAAATTCGTTTCGGGC
>JAYTMI010000012.1:0-11274 GCA_043728625.1 Saprospiraceae bacterium
TACGGATGTTCTGCATTGAGAAATTTTATTGTTAAAATATTTATGGTTTGATTGATAGATGGTTAATGGGTTAGAGGAGCGTTAATTATTAATTTTCATCAACAATATAACCATTTAACAATTTAGCCATGAATCATTCAACTTCTTTAAAAAACGCCGCAAAGATACGCCTTTATCATCGTTAAAATACACGAATCTTGAAAATAGATGAAAAATTAGTCTTTGATTATTAAAAACGGCTGTTTATACTGAGGGGGTCGTAAAGTTGCAAATTTGATTTTAAAAATAAGGGCTTTTACCAAACGGCTGTATTTCAAAAGAATATCCCAAATTATTTAAGAAATTATAAAAACTTTCTGAATGTTGCTCAATGTTCGGAATTAGTTCCTATTTTTGCCAAACAATTTGCTTGAAATTAATTTTTAAGCGTCAACAAAATTAGTTGAAAGCTACATAACTCACCAAAACCAACCACACACGACTCAATTCGAGCTCGTTGATACATTTTTTATATTGCTTTTTGAAACTGTTAAGAAACAGTTAAAATCACGACTGATATTTTGAATTTGTAAGTAGCAATTCAATCGATCTAAATTTTTGGTCGTAGTTTTGCTTGATATTTATCGAAAGGACACATTTTTTCATAGCTGTAATGGTCGTGCTAGCCATTCAGTCTCAACCAAATCTAATGAAAGAAAAGTATATTTACAACAAACAGACGCTGCAGTTTGAGAGAATAGACATCAATTGGAAAGACAGACTCATTAAAGTTTTCGGTCTTTTTTCCGCTTTTGTTGTGACTTCCATGCTCTGCTATCCGCTTTTTCAACAGCTATTTCCATCAGCAGAGGTTCAATCAAAAAATAAAGAAATTGAGCAATTAGGGTTTAGATACAATGCCTTGCAAAAGCATGTTGAAACGATGGATAAGGCTGTGGAAAGCCTACACCAACGTTCAAATGGCGTATATCGGCGTATGTTTAATATGACTCCGATTGACGAGTCTGTTTGGGCAAGTGGTGTAGGCGGGCATGATAAATATGCCAATTTGTCTAAATTTTCAAGTGCACAAACCATTATGGAGACACAAGATCGCATTGAGTTGCTGTCTCATCAAATTGCGATTCAATCAAAATCTTTGGATACGATTGCCAATATGGTCAAAGAAAAAGAGAATATGTTGAAGGCGATACCAAATCTGAAACCTGTTCGTGAGGATAAATTGCATGAAAGTATGGGTGTTTTGTCAGGTTTTGGTGTCCGTATCCATCCTATTTATAAGGTGAGAAAGTTTCACAAAGGCATTGACTTTTCCGCAGATTCAGGTACGGCTATTCAAGCAACAGGAGATGGCGAGGTTGTTCAAGCAGGGCGTGACGGTGGTTATGGCAATTGTGTCATCATTCGTCATGGATATGGTTATGAAACTTTGTATGGTCACATGTCAAAAATTGATGTTCATGTTGGTCAAAAAGTGAAACGTGGTCAACGCATTGGTTTGATAGGTTCATCGGGCTCAGCAACGGGTCCGCATTGTCATTACGAAGTTCATTTGAACGGTGCAGTTGTTAATCCATTGCCTTATTGCCTTGATGGTTTGACACCTTCTGAATATGCGCTGCTCGTGAAAGCGGCTACTGCTGAAAATAATTCATTTGATTAATGCATGCCCTAATACTGAGGGGGGGATTTTACGATAATAAAAAAGAGGCTCTATCAAGTAATATTGATAAAGCCTCTTTTTATATTTAATCCAAAACAAATGATTTTACAATTTAATAACTCACGACCAATTTACGTGTTACGGGTCGTTTTCCCTTACTTTCAATGCGTATCATATATTGACCAGTTTCAAATTGAGATAGGTTGATGCGATATGGTGCAGTTTGAGCCGATTCTATTTTCTCTTGATACAATTCTTTGCCAATGATTGAATAAATATGAATATTAACTGGATTACCATAGATTTCCGACAAATCAATATCCACATAGTCGTGTGCTGGATTAGGGAAAATATTGTAATTGTTCGGTTTTAAATAATTGATTTTCAATGTCTCACTATACTGAGGGGGGGTATTGTCGGCAAAAGCGGTTTGTATGCGATAGTAATTTTCGCCTTCTGTCAGCTTGTCGTCAATAAAAGAAAAGTATCGAAGTGTGGATTGATTATTATCGTTGACAATACTGAGGGGTTTAAATTCACCCTGTTCATCGAGCTTTTCAAGTTGATAATAATCCACTGCTTTTTGGGTATTGACAACCCATTGCAAAACTGCTTTGCGATTGTCAATTCGCCCATCTAAAGAAACGACATCGGCACTTCGTGCATTATTAAGCGATGTACAATTAGGCGCAAAAGGCATAATTTGAATAGCCTGACCGGGAACTGTCCACGATAAATGGATTGAAGCACTGCCTGTTTTTGCTGAGTATTCCGTAATTATTGGGTAAGTGACACCTGCCGTTAAATAGATAGAAGCGGTATAAGTTTTTACTTTTTTATTGTTCCAATTGTTTAACAATCTAATATTGTTGACCCATAATCTGACCCCATCATCTACATTTATTGAGAATGTATAACTGCCTGTCGTAGGTGCTGTAAAACTACCGTTCCATTGGACAGAGAAATTATCTTTATTGACACCTGGGATGGGGGCAGTTGAACCCCAATTGTAATCAATAGCCGTTTCAAAGCGTGTTGCTACGGGCGTACCAGAAACGGAAGTATTATTGAAATAAGACGCTTGAAGACAACCCAAATTGCTACCTGTCGAGCCAGTTGGGATAGCAGTGGTTTCAACGCCACTTGACCAAGTAGTACCATTTCGGACGAAAACACGGAAGTAATAAGTTTTGCTCGCTGTCAAATTGGTGACTGTAACATTTGTGCCTGTGCCTTGATATACCACCTTTCCGCCTTCAAAAGCTGATCCGTTACCTGTAAAATTGGCATTTGCTGTATAAGTCGTTGCTGTTGGTTGTGTTGTAAAACCACTTCCTTCTTTTGCAACGACTAAAATATCATTGAAAATTGCGTTTGGTGTAGTCCAACTCACTAAAGCCGCATTGGTTTGTGGCGTTGCTGCGAGATTAGTGACGTTAGGAACGCCTTGAATGACTCCAGTTGGCACAGTAGAAGTTTCAACACCACTTGACCAAGTCGATCCATTTCGAACATAAACGCGGAAAAAATAAGTTACTCCTGCTGTCAAATTAGAGATGCTGACATTTGTGCCTGCACCTTGATAAACGACTTTTCCGCCTTCAAACGCCGCTCCATTACCAGTAAAATTGGCATTTGCGGTATAAGTCGTTGCCGTTGGTTGTGTTGTAAAACCGCTGCCTTCTTTTGCAACGACCAAAACATCACTAAAAGTTGAGGTTGGATTTGTCCAACTCACTAAAGCGGCATTGGTTTGTGGGGTTGCCAAAAGGTTGCTGACATTAGAAACAGTTGGCGTTGGCTGGCAGTCTGTACAATTCAAAACGATATTTCCTTGATGTGGATAGACGTTGACGGACACGATGCTGCCTGTTCGTACTGAGGGGATAAGTGTCCCGTTTTGTGTCACATTATAATTGCCTGAAATGCCATTGAGATTGACATTTAAGGTGACCGGCGTGCGTAATACTGAGGGGTCTATTGTTTTAACCGCATTAAAACTAACAGCTATTGTACCCGTTGAAGCGGTGTAAGAAATAATGGGCTGGAATGCATCGCGTTGCATTTTGTAGGTAATGGCTTCTGTTGTCGTCGCTGACCAAATATTGCCATTATTCATTTGAGTTTTGACATAATCCAGATGTCCTGTATAATTAACAACGGTCATCGCTGCCCATGAGCCATCAGCCACTCCATGAAATTCACGGATGGCGTAACCACCCGATGCTACCGCTTGGTCAACTGCTTGGTTAAGTGATGAAATAGGTGTACTGGGGCTGTAAACAAAAAAATTCAAGTGCATAAAATCAGAGAATGAACTTGTGTTTACCGCTTCTTGTACACCTGCTCGTGTGCCGAGATAGCCTAAACCTGTCAAATAATTAAGAATTCCATCCGAAGCCGCATCGTAAGGATGGATAAAAAAACGGGGTTTAATACCCGTATTGGCTTCGATAATTTGCGATGATGTACCCAATTCTGTGGCATATTGGGCTGAGCCATAGGTCGAAAGACCTGAACACTGCCCAGCAGTGCCGCCACAAAGATGGTTGTGAGAGTGATTGACACACTCATGTCCATGGGAAATCATGGTGCGTGCATTCGCCCATTCTTGAGGACCACAATAAATGGGATTAGTAATTGCCCCAAAGCATAATTTAATGCCACGTGCAGTTGCTATGGGGTCGGCATATTGAAATATACCTGTGACATAATTACTATAATCATCATGTATGATGGAATAGGCGGCTTTTTTATTGTCTTTCCAATTGGAAAAACTGGCTGTCGGTGTCTGGCTACTGAGGGGGGTAGTGAGGTAGAGACAGATAAACAGGAATGTAGAAATTTGTAGGTAAAGATGTTTGTTCATTACGTTTGTTGTATTATTTTTTAAAAATATAGATTTGTTTTATGTCATCAGAATCTTCAAATTCAAGCTAAATTTAAGGAGAAATGATGTTAAAAAGTAATTTTTTGTTTTTTTTTCATGCAATCTTAGGCAGATTTTCTTACCTAAGATTGAAATCGTTTTTAAGCTGCCATTTCTTCTTTACGTTTTAAGCGAACTGGCTGCAAGTTGGGTGAAACTGTGGGCTGTTGTCTTGGTATTATAGGTGCCGGTTTTGGTATTTCAACAGGTAATTGACCCATGCTCCCTGTGCGTTTCAAAACACCCCAGCCTTGCATTTCACCTTTTATGGCTTTCACAAAAGATTTGAATAAAACAGAATACATCAACGGACGATAGACGAACCGTTGGGGTATGACCATCCACAGATTCTTTAAGGATACATTTTCGTAACGCAAAGCAACTCCTGCACAGAGTAAGTCAAAGAACAAAAAGATGCCATACAAAATAAACGCATTGTATTGTTCCCAAATAGAAGCATCACCGACGGCAACAGGGTCAGCTGTAAACCAATGGAAAATGGCACCAATTAGGATTATATCGGCGATGGGTGCGAAAATGGGTACTAAAAATTGATAAATTAGAATATTGGGAAATGCGACCCAACCGAGGGCTTTGTATTTGTTTCTAAAAAGGACTTCACGGTTTTTCCAAAATGCTTGAAGTACGCCAAAAGTCCAACGAAAACGTTGTTTTAAAAACTGTTTGATTGTTTCTGGCGATTCCGTAATAGCAATAGAATCGTTGTTTTGGGCAACGCGATAGCCTTTTTTAAGTATTTTTATGGTCAAATCGCAGTCTTCAGCAAGCGTATCAGTTTCATAATTGCCAATAATTGTTTTTTTACTTCTGAAACTACATAGTGGACCAAAATCATTTTCGGGAATGTTTTCTATTTTTTCACCCATGACAGCCACACGTCTGAACGCCCCAATAGCTCCTGGAACGACAGTGATGCAATTAAGATACGCAAAAGCCATGCGGTCAAAATTTTGAGCCGTTGTATATTCGATGCTTTGCCATTTTGTCAACCAATTAATTTGATTACCAACGCGGACATTACCAGCGACTGCTCCTACTGTAGGGTCGAGGAAAGGTTTAGCAATCTCGCGCAATGCATTAGGGTCAAGCTGTGTGTCGGCATCAATGCAGACAACGAAATCGTAACGGCTTTTGAGTAAACCGAAATTGAGGGCGGATGCTTTGCCACCATTTGGTTTTGTCAACACTTGAACACGCGGATGCCCTGAAAAGGCTTCCTTGACTCGTTTGAAAGTCTCGTCTTTTGAGCCATCATCCACGAAAACAACTTCATATTCATCATAATTTTGTTGTAAAAGACTCATAACTGTTGAGATGGCATTCATCTCTTCATTGTAAGCAGGCACGATGATACTGAGGGGGGGGGCGAAATCTGGATAAGGCTGTGCCAGCTGTTTGCGCCGTTGTAAAAATGCAAAAAACAAAATAAATGCAGAGCGAAAAATGGACAAACCAATGGCTGACACAAAAATCCAATACAAGGAGTCTTGGAATGAATTGATACAATCGTTGATAAAGCGATTGACGCTTACCAAAAACATTTGGTCAGCTCTAACAACTGGCATCAAAGTCGCTTTAGGTTTACCAATTAAATCGGCAATCGTTGTAAATGTGTAACCTTTTTCTCTAAAATGATGGATAACATCGGGCAATGCGGCGACAGTCGCTTCACGATTTCCGCCCGCATCGTGCAACAGCACAACATGACCAAACCCTTTTTCTAAACCCAACTCGATGGCTTTAATGATGCTTTCTGTATTAACACCTTTTGCCAAATCCCAGTCTCGAGGGTCAATGCTTTCGTTGACTGTCAGATAATTGTGTTTTCTCGCTAAAATGAAAGGGGCTAATTGGTCTTTTGTTTCGGGTTCTTGGTAGGGGTTATAAGGTGGTCTGAATAAAATAGTCGAATGACCTGTCAAACCTTCGATGGTTCGACGGGTTCTAATCAACTCTAATTCCGCTGACCAAAACATCATATCATTTAGATTTTCATGTCTATATGTATGATTACCAATCTCATGTCCTTCTGCAAAGATGCGTCTGACCAATCCATGATTAGCTTCTGCATTACTGCCGATGAGAAAAAAAGTGGCGGGAGCTTTCTCTGTTTTCAGAATATCGAGAATGCGCGCCGTATATTTATCACTTGGTCCATCGTCAAAAGTTAAGACCAATTTTTTGTCAGCGACTTTTCCAAAACGTTGAACGACATAAGAGGTTGGTAATTTATCGTAATATTCTTTCGTGATAATATGGTAATTATTATCATATTCAAATCGAATTGCCCCCTCAATAGGTTCGGTCAAAATATCGGTTACTTCACCCGCGCCAATATAGTCCACGTCTTCACCAACGAGTGCTGTTTTAAAGTTTTTTATATCAAAACTGCCTTTTTTAAGTCCTTTAAGGCTTAAATCTTTATCAAAAAACTGCCACAAACGTGGATCTTCTGCCCCCAAACGCCACAAAGCGACACCTCGCCAACCGAAATTAGTTGCTGCCCTAATTTGATTGAAATTCGTAACAGCATCTACAAAAAACACTTTATGTGGTATGCGCTCGTCGTCGGTATATGCAAATTCGAGGTTATAAGTCGTTTGGTTGAAGGTAATTTTAGCGGAGGCTTCTTGGGCAATAGACAAAGCACCTCGATATGTAAGTGATTGAGCATCAGCCCCTTTTTTACCCCAATCAAGACCATAGTCAGCAATGCAGAGTACAAATTTATTAGTTGGTAAATTTTTTGAAACGGAATCCATGATGCCTTCAACCCATTTTTGGTCTGCTATTGAACCCGCTTTACCCGTTTGGAAGTGTTGATTATAAGCCATGACAAACAACAAATCGGTAATAGGTTCAAGTCTTTCAGGTTTATAGTGATAGTTCAAAGGAACGATTGATTGAGACAGTATCAACCCTTCACTACTCAGTCGCTCGTGGAGCAATGAGATAAAGGCATAAAAATCCTCTGTTGTTGTGTCAGAAAGTCCTTCAAAATCAATATTGACACCTTTAAAACCGTAATGTTTCAAAGTGTAAACAAGGCTTTTTATAAAAATATCACGTTTTTCCTTGTTTTTGAAAAGCCGTTCTACATTATCTGAATGCCATTCGTCTTGCCAGAAATTAGACAGCAATGGCACGACTGCTACTGAGGGGTTCTCTCGCAACAGTTTAAATGCTCGAACATCGGGCTTGAAAACAACCGTATCGGCCTCGCTCAAAAAGAACCATTCAGGCAAAACCATATTGACTTTGTCAATATTATTACGCAAAGTATAATAGCTCTGTGGATCCCAATTGACAAAAAAGCCCGCCCGAATTTGTTGAGCTAAAGGTGCATTTGCTGCATTACTGAGGGGGGCAAAACAAGTCGGATGGTCTGTTTGACAGCAAGGCGTTAGCGCATTGTCGTGCCAACTGAGGCTTGAATCGAGTGCGATTTGAGCGAGTTGGCTTTGTAGTTTTGAGTAATTTTTAGGTAATTCAGGTTTGAAATTGTTGGTGTAAATAATGATTAAACTCGATAAACCTAACAAAACGAGACCGATAAGACTGTAAGCTATCCACTTAACAGTGTACCAGCGTCGCGGGGTAGGTGTAGAGAACACTTGCCTTGAGTGAGTTGACATGAGTAGTAAGTTTGTTCACAGTGAAAAAAATAAGTTTGTTTTCTACGTGTATTTTGTGTTGTTTTTTATTAAATACTTTCCTTGTTTTTTTGACTAAAAATAAGGAAGATATAGAATGAAATTAAACTAAGTAAAATGGCATGAATTGGTAAATTCGTTCTCTGACAATTTTTATGGTTCGATAAAAAATACCCTTCAGTGAAATATGAGGTATCGGATACCTCAAAGGTATCCGATACGTGTACGCCACAAAAATTGTCAGAGAACCAGTAAATTGAATTAAAAAAGAAAACCTGTATAAATGATGAAGTGTTGTTAATCAAGGTTTTATAGGTCCACCATTTACCATTCTATTAGTGTTTTTTCTTTTGTTCTTTTCGCCACAGAATATATTTAAAATCTAAATTGAATAGAGATGTTAATTTCCCCTCTACTGCGCCATCATATTTCCCGACATTAACAGGTAGCGAAATAATATATCGAGCAGTTAGGTCGTATTTACCGACTTTACGATATATTAGAGGCAAACCTAATTCATAGTCTATGACGCGGAGCATTTTACCAGCCTTGTGTATTGGGTCAGCTATGTCATAACGGTCAGTTGTGGAAGTCATCCAAGTAAGGTTGGGTTCGAAAATGAGTTTTCCGCCCCAAAATGGTCGCCATTCTTTGTTTTTTGAAACAGTGATAGCAAATTGGGCGACATTTTCACTTGGGCTGATCATGTAGTAAAATTGAGGTGCAATAGAGAAGTATGTGGCATTGATCCCCATATAAGCAGACATAAAATGGTTGAAAGCCCATTTTAATTCAGATTGACTTTTGCCATAATATAACCAACGGCTATAACTGACAGATGCTCCTACGCGGTCGCTCAAAGTGGCGGAATAGCCAACAACAAGGTCTGTTTTAGGGAGTTTAATATCAAACTTTTGCCAATGGTAAGCGATTGCAGACAGCCAAAATCCGCTTTGGTGTTTGAGTGAGAGTTGGGTTGATAAGCCATATCCCTTTACGCCATAGTCCCGACCTGAGTACATGACACGACTCATATAATTTCCTGATAGTTCTAATCGCGTAGCGTTCTGAACTTTATAGTCAGTTGAGTCTAATTTGAAGCGTTGGGTTTGAATTTTTCTAAGTGCCTCATCTGCCTGCGTAGATTGTGCAACGACTTGCCCTAATAGACAGCTGAACGCAATGACCAGTAAGTTTCGGATCATGGTTTTGGTTAAAGTTTGTTCAAAATGTGTGTTTAATAAAATAGGAGATTGTAATGCCGAATTTTTATGTAGGAGGATTTCACAGAAGTGAATAAAATTCAGCAATTTTCTCTCTGTATGCTTTTTGTAGTATTGTAAGTTTAATCAAAATATCTGTCTTAACTTAGGGCAAAGTTACTCCAAAGTAATTTATGGGGCAAGGGTAATTTTGACATAATAAAAAACAGCTATTTAGGACTTACCAAATAGCTGTTTATTTATAAAAAGTAAATTATCAGAGAATTAAGCCTTCGCTTTCACCTTTTTGGCAGGTATTGGACCTCTCAACTCTTTGATACGTGATTTTTTACCGATAGTGTCACGGAGGTAGAACAATTTAGCGCGACGTACTTTCCCGCGTTTTGTCACTTCAATGCTGTCTATGCTCGGTGATGAAATCGGGAAGATACGCTCAACACCTACACCGTTCGAAATTTTACGAACTGTGAAAGTCTTGTTTGAACCATGTCCTTTGATTTGAATCACGTCGCCGCGATAAGCCTGAATACGTACTTTATCTCCTTCGATGATTTTGTAGTTCACGACTACGTTATCACCTGACTTGAAGGAAGGAAAACCAGTTTTACGTGCTAACTGATCTTGTACAAAACTAATAGCATCCATTTTTAATATTTTTTCGATTTTTCTTAGAATTTTTTGCTTTTGTAGCCCAACTTTTAATTTGGCACGCAAAGGTATGTTTTAGTTTTAACTTATCAAAGATGTTTGCAAAAATTTAATTTGTTAATGAAAAATAAATAAGATACATTTGTCGTATAACAACAATAACTAAATTACTCAAAACAAACCCAACCCTGTACCCAAACCAATGTTCAAACACGTACCCTATTTCCGCCAAAAAGATGCTATGGACTGTGGTCCAACTTCCTTAATGATGATTGCAGCCTATCATGGCAAGCGATTTCCACAAACTTATCTACGTGACCTCTGCTTTTTGAGCCGAGAAGGTGTTTCTGCCGCGGGTATTACTGAGGGGGCGGAGCGTGTCGGTTTTCAGGCAATGACCATCAAAGTCTCTTATGCGGTGCCAAAACCCGATGAAGGATGCTTGCTCAATGCACCGTTGCCATGCGTGGCGCATTGGAATCAAAACCATTTTGTCGTTGTGTATCGTGTTACACGCAGCTACGTTTGGATTGCTGACCCTGCTTCGGGTAAGTACAAACTGCGTCGGGTTGACTTCGAGAAAAGTTGGGCAACCGATGCCGGTGAAGGTGTTTTGATTTTGCTGAAAACGACTGAGGCGTTTTACAATCAAGACAATATCACCCCCTCAGTAAAAACGCATTTTAGTCACTTGTTTGGCTATTTGCAACCACACCGTCGGTTACTGATGACGTTGGGTTTCGGAATGCTTTTGAGTAGCGTGTTGCAAATGATTTTTCCGTTTTTGATGCAAAGTGTTGTGGATATTGGCGTTCAAAACCGCAATTTTGGCTTTATTACGTTGGTTTTGATAGGATAATTAATCATTTTCGTAGGGCAAACGACTGTGTCGTTTATCCAAAATCGGATTTTGCTGCACATCGGTACACGTATTAATATATCGCTCATCACCGATTTTTTGATAAAACTGATGCGACTGCCGCTGGGCTTTTTTGATACTAAAATGACGGGCGACCTCATGCAGCGCATCAGCGACCAAAGCCGTATCGAATCGTTTTTGACGCAATCCTCTTTGAGCATTGTATTTTCTGTTTTCAATTTTGTGGTGTTCAGCTTTATTTTGAATTTGTACAGCAC
>JAYTMI010000013.1:0-8797 GCA_043728625.1 Saprospiraceae bacterium
TGATAACCAATGACTTCTGGTATAGCAGCGATGCTAAAAGTTGCCATTGAACCTTCGCAAAGTGTCGTTGTGCCGACAATATTCGCGGGCGATGCAGGCGGTGTTTTGACCGTTACGTATTTACGACTTGGCTGCCCATCGGCACATCCACCCAAAGGAGCAACACGCACATTACCACTTGAAGAACCAAACCTAATGACGACTCGACTGGTGTTTAAACCACTTACAATCGAAGCACCTGTCGGCACTACCCATAAATAGCCTCCAGCATTCGGGTCATTTTGAACTTCAAAGACAGCTGTTGAATCCTTACAAACGACTGTGCTCCCTGTCAAAGGCAGTGAATCAAGCGTATTTTTAACTTCTACTGCAAAACAAGCCGATTTTTTAACATTGCAATCATTTTGAATTTCAATGCACACATTGCCTCCTGTCGAAGAAGCCCAATCCACTAAAATTGAATTCGTCGTACTGCTGCCAACAATAGTTGCCCCTACTGGCACTGTCCATTTATAAGCCGTAATAGTCGCATTTGTTGGAATTGAATAATTGGCGCGGCTCATGGGGCAAACCGATGCAGTACCGGTAATAACAGGGTTAATCAGCGCAGCGTCTCTAACATTAACGTTTAATGTGACTTTTCGAGTCAAATTGCATGCATTTGTCAGGGTCAACCCGATCGTCGCATTGCCCAAAAATGAACCCCAAACAACCAAAATCGTATTCGTTCCTTGACCCCTCAGTATTGTCACACCAGCAGGCATTTCCCAATTGAACTGCATACTGCCAGCTAAATTGACACTAAAAACAGATGTATCATTAGAACAAACAGACCGATTTCCTTGAATCGGAATCGAATCAGGTGGTGAATTGCGGATTTGAACGTCAAAACAGGTTTTTGTACCCGAACCACACCGATTCGTCGGTATCAAGCAAACCCGCCCAGTTGCAGAATCACCCCACGAAACATTTATAGTAGGTGTTCCTTGTCCACTTGAAATTGTGCCATTTGTCACCGACCATTGATAATTGGTCACATTGGCAGTGGCTGTTACATTGTAACTGCCCGTTGAATTCGGACAAACTGTCGCATCGCCTGCTATACTGAGGGGGGTTGGAATTTTCGCTACATCCACTGATTTACAAATAGTATCACTTTTACCACACATATTTTCAGCATCCACACAGACCCTTGCCGATGTAATATTCGCATTCCAATTAACTGAAATTCGGCTAGTGCCCGCCCCTGAAAATGTACCGTTCGTAACGACCCAATTGTAGGTATAACCACCCACTGGGTTGTTGATACTAAACGTCTCAGAGCGCGCCGCACAACTCTCTGTCACACCGACTAAATTGGGTTTTGGTGGTATAGAATCGGTTTTAACAACAGTAATCGTTTGTTCTTGCGAGCAACTGATGCCATTATGCGTAAGGGTAAGTTTGAATTTATAAGTACCTGAAATAGAAACTGTTGCCGTAGAATTTGTACTGAGAACTGTCCCTGTACTGTTCCTCCATTCGAAACTAGGGATAGCAGATGAAGGCATTTGGACATGAAAAGCTGATAAAAGGACGCTGGTTATAGTGCAACTCAAATTACTACTCTTAGTTAGATTAATACTCGATTGAATCACTATCAAATTCAAGGTAACAATAGAGTCACACCCTCGATAAGATGCACCGACCAAAGTGTCTTTATACGTGCCTGTTACAGAATACCTACGAGAACCAATTTGAACATAAGAACCAATGCAAACAGACGTGTCAATCGTCCGAGTCGCTAAAGGATAATTCGTTAATGTTAAATTAACAACCGAGTCACACCCCGAACTTGAAGTTAAAGTATCTGAATAATTTCCAGGATTTAAGATGTTTTGATTTTTAAAAAAATAAGTCTTTGTCGCACATTTTTCAACCGTTATATCACGAACCGAACGTGTGCCGATATTCACAAATTTACAACGTCTTGCACTTGTATCGCACCGACCGATGACCTGAACACAAACACTATCCGCCATTGTTCCCCAATTGACATTTACTGAGGGGGTGTTATTGCCGCTTGAAATGGTCGCACTGTTGCCCGCTATTTTCCAAATATAACCCAATGCACCCGTTTGTGCAGGAATTGAAAAGGGCATATTTGATTGATTGGCACATGCAATTGAAGCACCACTGATAGCGGGTACTGTTGTCATCGTAGAACCGATAATACCAGCCATAACATCTATTTGGAACTCACAAACATCCGCATTGACACCATCAAGCATGATATAATACTGTTTACCAATCGTTAACCTCGCACTTTCAGGAATTTCTAATAAGGCTTCTTCACCGTTTCTGATACCTGCATTACATGCTAAACGGTTATAACTTAAACAATCATTGGTTTCTAAAACAGATATTTGAATACCATCCCCAAACCCGCTGCCACCATTACAATTCGAAGCTTTAATCTTTAATTTCAAACTATCCGAACCTGCAATAAAAGCCAACCAAACATTATTTTGAATATTGCCACATGAAATCTGATTCCCAGGATTATCTTGTGTATTTGAAACAGGCAGCTTACCACAAATAGGCATGTCTTTAGGACATAAAAGCATCGCAGAGCTGCATCTCAAACTGGGCGTTATCTGTGTACAACTGACAATACGTACCTGTCCGTAGCTCCCTGCTAAAGGTATCGTTTGATTCAAAGAATTTTTGAAAACCGTCGTATAAGTAGGCGGATCACTGATAAAGTTGATTAAAACTGGCGAAGGCGAAGGATATTGAGCATAAAAACGAAGCCTAAAAATCTGTGTACCATCAACTAAAGTCGTCGGTGTACCCGACCAGGTAAAATTTATTTTACCAAAAGAAGAATTACTGATATCAATATTCGCTGTTGAGAATGCCGCCACGAAGTTATTATCAACCCCGAGAAGTTGAAGTTTTGTCGCATCCCAACCAATAGAAAAAACATACTGATTGATATCTAAGAAGCTACCAACGGTAATGTCAATATTAACAATATTAGGAATAGTTGTCGTCGTACGTGTCGCATAAAGACGAACGCTATCAACCAGATTGGGTTGAATAGCTACAGTGTTTGTTGCAAAGTTGGGCAAGCTAAAAAGCAGAGAAAATAAAAAGCTTGCCAACATCAAGTGTTTATTGAATCGATTCATGGGAATATGAAGTCTTGGAAAATTTATTGGAACTTGGGAAATTATGTATGCACAAAATTAGATGTTTTATAGAACTTCTCAAATATATTATTGAATTTAGTTGATAATGGATAGATGATAATGGATAATATTATCAATTATCCATTATCAATCTATCCATTATCAACTATCCATTATCTTCGCTTTATGAAACCACATCGTTTTTTCCTGCTCACTGCTTCGATTTTCGGCATCATTTACGCCCTGATTGAGCCGCCGTTTCAAGCACCCGATGAGTTCAATCATTTTTATCGAAGTTGGCAAATGGCAGATGGCATATCCCAATGTTTTCGGGAGGGGGGGCTTGTTGGACAAAAAACGCTTGACAATCGGCTCGGCGATTCCTTGCCATCCAGTCTTTTGACTATCTCTGCACCTTTCGCGCAGCTGCCTTTTCACTTTGAAGAACGTATCAAAAGCAATACCATTTTTTATCATTTAAAAACGCCGCTGAACGATAAACAAAAGACTTTCATAGACTTCTCTAATACCGCCGTTTATGCACCGACCGCCTATTTCCCTCAATCGGTTTCTATTTTTTTGTTTAAGAACTTGGGATTTACCCCCCTCTGTATTTTTTACTTTTCGCGACTTTTTACACTAATACTTTGGATAGCAATTGTTTACGTATCTATTCAAATCATACCTGTCAAAAAAGAGCTTTTTGTTTTGCTCGCACTCCTACCCGCTTCGTTGTTCATTAATGCGAGCCTAAATGCCGATGTCATTACAAACGCTCTTTCGTTCCTGGCTATTTCCCTTTTTGCTAAAATGTTTTTTGAAAAAAATAAAATAACAAAAATTGAAATATTAACATTCAGCATTTGCACCATCCTTATTTCACTCAATAAAATTGCCTATTTACCACTCGTTTTTTTGTTTTTTTTAATGCCAAAAGAGCATTTTCAGAGTAAAAACCAGAAGTATCTGTTATCTTTTTTGTTACTTGCTTCAAACGTCGCTATTGTCGTTTGGTGGTCAAAAATCATTGCCCCTTTATATATTCGTTTTGAAGACTACAATCCTGCTTTTCGCATTGGTCAACAGCTCAATGAGGGCGTTGACCCGACGGCTCAAATGGCTTTTGTCTTACACAATCCTTTGATTTTCACTAAGATAATGATAACTTCATTTACCCAAACGATGCCTCACACGCTGATTCATTATGTCGGAAAATTCGGTTGGGAGAAAAACTATTTACCTTTTGCCCTTATTTTGCCCTTGTTTTTGATGATTATACTGAGGGGGGTAAATTCCGATGATTTGAATGATAATCGCTTTCCAAAAGCCATCAAATTAAAAATTCTTATTGTCGGATTGATGATGAGCATTGCTTTAGCGACAGCGATGTATCTACTATGGTGTCCCGTTGGCAACGATTTTATCGAAAACCTAAGCGGTAAATATTTTATACCCATTTTTCCCTTGTTTTTTCTGGCTTTACCATCTTTTAATTTAAAAAAATATCGTTTTTTTACGTCAGATAAATGGATAGCCGCATGGTTGTGGCTAACTTTACTTTATGGTGTTTGGCAAGTGTGGACACGATACTATTTTTAAATTATAGAAATTAAATCAAAAAGCATTTTACGCAAATGAATTTCACTAAAATCACCCCCTCCCTATTGCTTGAAATACAAGCAGCTTTGGGCAACGATTGCGTTTTTACGGATACTGAAACGCTCGAAAAACACAGTCAAGACCAATCTAAAAGTCCACTCTTTCTACCTGAAGTTGTTGTCAAACCGCACAATACTGAGGGGGTATCGCAGTTGCTCAAAATCTGTAATGAGCATCAAATTCCCGTGACTGTTCAAGGTGGTTTGTCTGGCGTGTCGGGTGCAGCGTTACCTGTTTTAGGCGGTGTTGCCCTTTCGATGGCGCGTTTTGATAAAATTTTAAACATTGACAAAGCCAATTTTCAAGTCACTACTGAGCCTGGTGTGATTACAGAACATTTGCAGAATATATTGAAAGACGAGGGGTTATTCTATCCACCCGACCCACAAGGTAGAGGTTGGTCATTCATCGGTGGCAATGTCAACACGAATGCGGGCGGTCCGAAATGCGTCAAATATGGTGTTACCCGCGACTATGTTTTAAATCTCGAAATCGTATTGACGACAGGTGAAGTGATGTGGACGGGTTCAAATACCTTAAAATTTTCGACAGGTTATAACTTAACACACCTCATGGTCGGCTCTGAAGGGACTTTAGCCGTGGTGACAAAAATCGTTTTGAAACTTCTGCCATTGCCTACATTTAACTTATTGATGCTCGCCTCATTTCCAGATGCCGAAGACGCTTGTGCGGCGGTTGCAGCAGTTTTTCAAGCAGGCGTTGTGCCATCGGGCTTGGAATATATGGAACATGCGGTTGTTGACTATGCAGCGCGGTATCTGGGTGTTCCTCCATTTTCCGCAAATAATGCTGATGGCATCGTCCATGATGCATATTTGCTCATCGAGGTTGACGGCACAAGCATGGAGGTTTTGCAACAGGATTGTGAAACAATAGCGACTATTTTACAGGATTTCAAAGTCGGTGATATTCTTTTTGCCGATAGTGATGCCCAAAAAACCGAATTGTGGAAATTGCGGCGTAACGCTGCCAATGCCATGATAACACTCTCGAAAGAACGTTGGGGTGAAGACACGGTTGTGCCACGTGCTAACTTGCCCGCACAACAGCGTGGTGTGAAACAAATTAGTCAAAAATATGGGCTAAAAATCGTCGGTCTCGGTCATCTTGGCGATGGCAATATGCACATATATATCATCTCAGACGATGCACCTACGGAAGAATGGTACGAAAAAGCGAAACAAGCCAAGCGCGAAATATTTGAATTGACAAAATCACTCAATGGTATGCTATCAGCTGAACATGGCGTTGGTTTTATACAAACACCTTATTTAGATGTCTTTTTTAACGAAACACATCGTGCGATACTGAGGGGTATCAAAAAAGTTTTTGACCCGAAGGGCATTTTAAATCCGAATAAGTTTGTCTAATGGCAACAAAAGTTCACATCAAGTGTTATATTTGTGATTATTTCGTAAATATTAATCTAAAAACGTATAAAAATGATACTTGAATTCAGTATTAGCAATTTCCGTTCAATAAAAGATATACAAACTATCAGCTTTGTTGCATCTCCTGTTATTTCTAAATACAAGGAAGTGGATGAAAATAATACTTTTCAAGCGACTGATAAAATAAGGTTATTGAAAAGCCTTGCTATTTACGGAGCTAATGCGAGTGGTAAAAGTAATTTTATTTGGGCTATTAGAGCATTTATCAATATAGTGTTGTCGTCTGTAAAAACCGAAGAAGCATTATTAGGGAATATCAATCCTTTTTTATTATCTGATGAAACAGCAAATAAGCCTTCTTATTTTCAAGTAGTATTTGTATTAAATGATATGACTTACAGATATGGATTTGAAGCGACATCGGAAGAAATTATTTCAGAATGGTTATTTTCAAAAAATCATAAAATAACAAGTAGGGAGTCTTTTATTTTTACACGAGAAAAACAATTGTTAGATATAAATGATAAAGCTTTAAAAAGTATCCGAAAATTTAAAAGTTTAATCAATAATGACAAACCATTTTTCAGAAAGAACGCTCTCTTTTTAACAGCATTGTCAACATTTAATGAAGACTTATCAAAAAGTTTCATAAATTACTTCAACAATATAGCTGCTTTGGTTGGTTTGAGCGATAGATTATTAAGACAAAACGTTGATGAACTCATTACAAACGATTTAGAACTAAAAGATGAAGTTTTAAAAATGTTGAAAGAATCAGATACAAATATTATAAATATAAAAGCATTTGAGCCTTCTGAACTAAATATGGATATTGAAACAGCAAAAAATTATAATAATATTGCCAAAGCAGGAGATAGAAAAATTTTGACTACATTTCACAAAAAAAATGGTAATAGCAATGAAGAAGTTATGCTTTACTTGGATATTCATGGATCGGAAGGGACACGGAAAATGTATGAAATTTATCCATTTGTATTTTATACATTAAAATTTGGGACAATGCTTATAATTGACGAATTCGATGCACGATTCCATCCTAAACTTTCTCAAAAAATCATAGATTTATTCAACAATCCTAAAACCAATCCTAAAAATGCTCAAATTTTAGTGGTTTCACATGACACAAACTTGCTTTCAGCAAAAACTTTCCGACGTGACCAAATTCTATTTGTTGAAAAAGATAAAAATGATGCGAGCCGAATTTATTCTTTAGCCGAATTTAAAGGTGTGCGCAACGATGCATCATTTGAAAAAGACTATTTAGATGGTCGGTATGGGGCAGTCCCTTTTTTGAATAACTTTTCACCTGTTTTTGAAAATTAGATTTGGATTATGCCGAGTAAAACCAGAAATATTAAGAAAAGCGACTCGAACAAAGCTTGGAACACACATAAGCAATTGTCAAAAATCCGCTTGGAAACAAGAGAGAAAAGAAAGAAATATCTCATCGTTTGTGAAGGGCAAACTGAAGAATGGTATTTTAGACAATTCCCTGTTGTTACCGCAGAAGTCATAAGCTTGGGACTTGGAATGACGCATTTTAAACTCATCGAAGAAGCGAAAAAACGTTCAAAGCAAGATAAGTACGACGAAGTTTGGTGTGTTTTTGATTTGGATTTTAATGCTGAACAGAATGGACAATTCGAAGATTACAACAATGCAGTTTTTGCTGATGATAAAGAAAAAAAAATCCGTTGTGCCTATTCTAATGATGCCTTTGAGTTGTGGTTTTACTTGCATTATCAATTTACGGAACAGTCAAATTTGAGACAGTTTTATTATGAACGATTAAGCAATATTTGGGATATGTCTTATGAAAGAGAGGGTAAAAAGCAAGAGTTTTCTAAAAGTATTTATAGAAAACTGAAAGATGACCTTAATTCAAGCCAACAAATGGCTATTGAAAGAGCCAAAAGGCTTCTAGAAAAACATAAAGATATTACCAAACCGCATGAAAAAAATCCAATAACGACCGTTTTTGAACTCGTTGAAATGCTTAATGAACATATTGAACAATAGAAACAAATTGAAAACTAAATAAAAGTAGCAGGAGAATAGATTAGGCAGAAAATGCAAAAGCCATCCCAATTAAGGTCGAGATGGCTTTTTTACTGAGGAGGTATCGTTCAATGCTTTTCCGCCATTATCAAGCCTTGATTCGGCACCCATTTGTCGTATTCCATGTAGAAAGCAACGTCTTTTGCGGCTTGTTCGCCTTTGAGTTTTGAAACTAAATATAAAGCACCGTCAATGCCAGCCGAAATGCCCGCAGTTGTAATCACTCGACCATTATCAACGAAGCGAACATCGGACAAGACTTTGGCAGTGGGAACAGCATTTTTCAAAGCATCTATACTCAAATGAAATGTCGTAACGGTCAAGCTGTCCAAAAGACCTGCTTTGCCTAAGATAAATGCACCTGTACAGACTGAAAAATGGTATTGCGTGGTAGCTTTTCCCGCTTTTATCCAATCAATCACGGCTTCATCGTTGCTTGCAGCCCCAGAGTTGCCGCCAAAAAAAGCGAGAATA
>JAYTMI010000014.1:0-2630 GCA_043728625.1 Saprospiraceae bacterium
TGAATGATTTGAATGACTTGGCGATTAAATTCGTCACCACTAATGAAGCGGATTTGAAGGCGGATAATATGATGACGGATACTTTTTTGGCGGAATATCAGGCGGTGGTCGCTACCTACAATGCGCACAGAGCCGCTTACAAGGATAGTTCTACAACGGCATCGAGCCAGACTCAAGACAATACAGAAGCAAACGAAAATTTGTACAAAACGATGATGGCTATGTTTGCAGATGCCCAGATTATCTTCAAAAAAGAACCTGAGATGCGTGCTCAATTCACATTCACCAATATTTTAGACCAAGTCGTGAGTGCGGGTGTGGCAGGTATCCGTGGTAAAGTGACGGATTTAGAGACTAAAAAGGGTGTTTACAAAGTAAAAATCGTGATTGAGGGTAAAGATAAGACATACCAAACCGATAAATTGGGCAAATTTGACATCGCTCAATTGGCAAATGGCACATACACCATCACTTTTAGTCGCGAAGGCTACGAAGATGTTGTTTTCGATGAATTTGAAGTGAAAATGGGCGTGTATAATACTTTGAATGTGGTGATGGAGGCAGTTGAGATGGCGGTGCTGGCTTAATGATTTAATGCTGAATGATTTAATGGTGAATATTTACCATTAAATCATTCACCATTAAATAATTGCCTTGTTTAAACATTAAACAAAAAGTGCAGCACATCGCCATCTTTCACAATGTACTCTTTACCTTCTGAACGCAATTTACCGACTTCACGCGCTTGTTTTTCACCACCTAACGTAACATAATCGTCATAAGCAATCGTTTCAGCACGAATAAAACCGCGCTCAAAATCAGAGTGAATCACGCCCGCCGCTTGTGGAGCCGTCCAACCTTTACCAATTGTCCAAGCCCGCACTTCTTTGACACCTGCCGTGAAATAGGTAATCAAATTCAGAATCCGATAGCACGAATGAATGACTTTATTGACACCTGCTTCGTCCAAACCCATCGCCTCGATGTACTCCAAACGCTCTTCTTTTGATTCTAATTCCGCAATTTCTGCTTCAATTTGTGCCGAAATCAAAATGATTTCTGCCCCCTCAGTAGCGACCGACTTTTTGAAGGCTTCAGTCAGTTCATTGCCTGTTAAAACCGCCGCTTCGTCCACATTACAGATATAAACAATCGGTTTTGCCGTCAACAAAAACATCTCTTCGATGACCGCTTTAGCATCCGCATCTTCTGCTTTAAAGCTGCGAGCAGGTAGCCCCTCGTATAAATGGTCATAGACTTTCTGGCAAACCTCAATCGCACCCAAAGCCGATTTGTCTCCTCCTTTTGTACTTTTTTTATAACGGTCAAGACGTTTTTCAACCGTCTCTAAATCTTTGAGAATCAATTCGTTGTCAATAATTATTTTATCACGCACAGGGTCAACCGAACCTTCAACGTGAACAATATTATCGTCTTCAAAACAACGAACAACATAAACAATCGCATTGACCTCACGAATCGTTGCCAAAAACTGATTGCCCAAACCTTCGCCTTTCGATGCGCCTTTGATAAGCCCCGCGATGTCCACAATCTCTACCGTTGTGGGCAAAATACGTTGTGGATTGACGAGTTCTGCTAATTTATCGAGGCGTGCATCAGGCACCGTTATCATGCCCACATTTGGGTCTTTTGTTGCAAAAGGATAGTTCGCCGCCAATGCTTTCGCAGAAGTCAACGCATTAAAAAGAGTGGATTTACCGACGTTTGGCAAGCCAACGATGCCGCATTTCAAAGCCATAATTAAATATTATTGAGTGATTAATTCTAAAAAGCGGCGCAAAGGTACTTATTTATGGTAAAATTTACCACCTATTTTCAAATACTACATGATAATTGTCTTTTATTATAAATAAATAGTTTTAATAAATAGTTTTGTTTTTACTTTTTTGTTTATAGTTTTGTCAAATAGATTGACGTACTTTTTAAGAAAACCGAAGGCAACATGGCAAAAAGCAAAAAAGAACAAACCAAAGGGAATGATAAAAAGCCCCTCAATAATCCACACGATAGATTTTTTAAAACCCTTTTTACACTGCACGTTGTCGTTAGAAACGTGAAATAAATAAAAGCATGTTTTAAGCGGCTATTCTATAATTTAATTTTGGCATGGTTGGATGCCTTTGAATTTTTTTTTTTTTGATAAATTTTTATCAATAATTATTAAAAATAAAGAAATTTTATTTTCTTTGTCTTGACAAAATATTGACTAACTATGCCAAATGACCATGTAATCCAGATACGTCGCGGGTTCGACATTCAACTTGAAGGTGAGGCTGAAAAAAATATAATTGATGCCCCGCTTTCTAAGTGCGTAGATGTTTTACCTTCCAATTTCAAATACCTAATGCCTAAAGTGCTGGTTGAAGCGGGTGAAGGCGTTGAGGCAGGTCAAGTATTATTTGTTGATAAAAACAACCCAGATATTCAGTTCTGTGCACCCGTGAGTGGTATTGTTTCTGAAGTGGTGCGGGGTGAAAAGAGACGCATCCTCGCTGTCCGTATTCTGACCGATAAAAACGGAATTCAATACCGAGACTTTCCAAAAGAAAATCCATCAAATTTAAGTAGTGAAAACATACGCAAACGGCTGCTTGAAGCGGGCTGTTGGG
>JAYTMI010000015.1:0-1594 GCA_043728625.1 Saprospiraceae bacterium
AAATGGTGTGACTCGAATGGTGGCAGAATTTTTATTCAAGACTTGGGCGATTTGTTCAAATACATTTTTATAAGATAAATTTTCTCCGCTGAGTATAAATCGTTGATTATCAATGCCTGACGTCATTAACTCAACCATAAATCGCACCACATCGCGCACATCTACATAGCCCGTGACCCCCTCAGTATAAAAGCGCAAACCGTCCCAAACTTGTTCAAAAAGTTTGCCTGTGCCTTGTCCCCAAAATTGAGAACCGAGTATGATGGAGGGATTCACAATCGCTGCCGTTAAGCCTTCGGATATGCCGCGCCAAACTTCTTGCTCTGCTTGGTATTTTGAAATAGCATAATGTGAATTGAGGGGCGAGCGTTGCCATTTATTATTTTCTGAAATCTCAGGATGTCTTTCCTCGCGTCCGATAGCGGCTATGCTGCTGACGTGAATTAGTTTTTCAATATTAAAATCAAGGGCTAAATTGACCATGTTTTCCGTACCAGTCACGTTGATGGCATACATCTCTTCGCGGTCGCGTGGGTCGAAACTGACAACAGCGGCACAATGAAAAACAATATCAATGCCACTTGAAAATATATCCTCCAAAAACGGTACATCCAGCACATCGCCTTCCACCCAAGTCACCTTGTCCACCACCTCAGCCACCAAATCCATTCGGCTTGTTGAGCGTTTCATGGCTACTATATTTGTGTAACCGCTTTGGACTAAATAGCGCGTCAAGTAAGAGCCGACAAAGCCCGTTGCACCTGTGATGAATATTTTTTTATTTTTCATGTAAAAATTAAAGACGTCAATATATGCCGCAAAGAACGTGAAAAAATAATTGCCTTTTTTTTAAAATTTAAAAAAAAATGAAACGTCAACGTCAGTGAACAAGACAGTTCATCTATTAAAAAATACAGTTCGCCCGATTTTTTTGACCTCCACATGTTTGGCTCATATCTTCGCAACGACAATTTTACGGATTTTATGAAAATTCTAAATTCGTTTTAATTAATTGATAATCAATGGTTTATAGAAATAATTTAAATTTAAATCTGATTTATATGAAAATATAAACTATAAAAACAAAAAAAACATTGGAAACATTTAAACTAAAATTTGTTTCCTATGTTTCTCTGTCATACTTTTGCAGAGCAATTAAAATGACAGCAGATTTGAAAAACAGCATATTACAAAAAACAGAAACCCTGTTTTTGAAGTACGGAATTAAGAGCGTGACGATGGACGATATTGCTCGAGAATTGGGGATTTCCAAAAAAACTTTGTATCAGTTTTTTGAAAATAAAACCGATTTGTTGAGGCAAATGTCTGAGCTTCATGTCCAAAGAGATATTGAAGCTACAAAGAGGTTTCAAACACAATCAAAGAATGCTTTAGAGGAATTGTTGCGCTTTGCTCAACACGCGATGAATGAAATATCCAAGTTTGCATCGCCCACAGCGATTTACGATTTTCAGAAATATTACCCTGAAATTTGGAAAATTTTTGAAGATTTTCAGAATGAAAACATTTTTAAGCATGTGAAAACTAATTTAGAACGCGGCATTAAAGAAGGACTTTATAGAGAGGATTTAGA
>JAYTMI010000016.1:0-1551 GCA_043728625.1 Saprospiraceae bacterium
AATCAAAGCCATTCGGATGCAAGTCACTTGCGACGAAGCCTACACTGTCCAAACCCTCGCACCTCAACCCGTTTGGGATTTAATCAGCTATAAAGATTCTTATACCAATAATCATATCCTGAACACACTACTCGTTAAAGGGCTTTTTAGCTTATTTGGTATGAATCATTCTTTAGCGCGTGTACCTAATCTTGCTGCATTTATTCTTTATTTCTACTTCATTTATCGTTTTTCAAAAAGATACATTACTGAAGGTTGGGTGAGTCTCATGTTTATGGTGGTCATGATTTGTAATCCCTATTTATTGGATTTCTTCGCCCTCGCGCGAGGCTATGGTTTAGCGATTGGTTTGATGATGGGAAGCATTTATTTTGCAGCTCGTTATTTCCTTGATGGCAATTTGAAGAGTTTACCCCTCAGTATAATGATGGCAATTCTATCGGTATATGCTCAATTCGCCATGCTGCATTTTTATTTAGGGGTCAATTTATTATTCGTTCTTTTTCAATTTATACATTATCTTCCAAATAAAAATATCAAGCCATTACTTTACGGCTTGGGGATTCAAGCAGCAGGATTAGCAGTTTTAGTAAGCCTCATTTATTTACCCATTACTGCAATTTTAAGAGATAACCAAATTGCTTATTATGGCACGCGTGGGTTTTGGCAGGATACGCTGTCGTCCTTGATTTTTCATTCAGTTTATGCCCAAGGGTATTTTTCAGATAAAACATTGGATATTTTTAAAACTCTGACCCTCGTATTATTCAGTTTTGTATTTCTGTATTTTTTATTCAGTTTCATTAAAAAACAAATTATCCAATATGAAAAAACATACCTCTCAGTATTTGCGGTTTCTATGTTCATTTGCACGGCTTTGAGTGTGATTCTGCAATTTCATTTATTAGGCAATCAATATGTAACGGATAGAACTGCCTTGTTTTTTTATCCATTATTGGCGATGATGATGCCGATTGTAGCCGTTTGGAGTTTTCAATTTAAGCGAAAATTAGGCGTGGCTGTTTCAATTATTTTTATTGTTTTTTCACTTAACCATGTTAAAAGAAGTTATTCTTTCACGATGTATCGTGAATGGTGGTATGATGCGCACACCTACGAGGTTTTAGATTTTTTGAAAACGGAATATCATAAATCAGATAAAAAGCAACCTGTTCGTTTCAATATGACTTGGATGTTCAACCCTTCATTCACCTATCATCGTGAAAAAGCACAAATGACTTTTATTGCTCCCTTGAAATATGACAAGCAACCTGATACCACTAACGTCTATGATTTTTATTATTGCACGCGCGACGAGATGCCGGCTTTAGAAAAACAATATGAAAAAATAAAAGAATGGGATTCAGGACAATGGATTTTGATGAAAAGGAGAGAGAATAACTCATCGTTTTTAAAGTAAGATCTATCCTTTATTTTAAAATGTTCATCTATCATTTTTAAAATGGAATATATGGAATGAACATTTTTGTAGGAAAATAGCTTTTAATGAAATTGAAAAATATTTTTAAATCTCAAATATCCAATTCAAAA
>JAYTMI010000017.1:0-5928 GCA_043728625.1 Saprospiraceae bacterium
CTGAGGGGGTTAAAATAGACTTTTTGGAAATATTTTTACACAAAATTAATAAGTTATGCAACACATTGAAATAACTACGACGCAAAATGTCACGATTGAATATGAATTGGCGAGTTTACGTGAGCGATTTTTTGCATTGTTGATAGACCAAATCATTATGGTCTTTTTGTGGGTCGGGATGTTTTTTATTTTTATAGCTGCTATGGGCTTCGACTCACGATTTATGCAACAAATGGTTATGTCATTTCCATTGTGGTTTACGGTATTGTACAGCCTGAGTTGTGAAGCCTTTCTAGATGGTCAAACGATTGGAAAGCGCAGCCAAAAAGTAAGTGTCGTTCGTGTTGATGGAAATCGAGTGAGTCTGAGCGATTTGTTGTTGCGTGCCCTGCTCTTGGTGATGGATTACCTTTTTACTTTGGGCGCATTGGGGGCTTTGCTTATCAGCACGACGGATAGGCGGCAGCGGCTGGGTGATATGGCGGCAGGTACGACGGTGATAAAAATAGGCTCAACTCGACGATTTGATTTGAGCGATATTTTGAACATTCAAACCTTAGACAATTACACCCCTCAGTATCCTCAAGTTCGGCAGCTATCGGAAGAGGATATGTTGTTTATTAAATCTGTTATATTAAGGTATCAACAATACCGTAATGCCTCGCATGAAGAATCCGTTAAGTCACTCTTTCATCATCTACAAACTGTTTTGGTTGTGCCATTGGAATTAAAATCGCCTTCAGCAATGGTTGACTTTTTTAAAGTTTTGATAAAGGACTATATCGTATTGACTCGTTGATTTTGAGATGAAAGATCGTGTTTGTAGATTAAGGAATTGATAATGGAAACCAACGTTTTAAGACAATTTCAAAAAAAAATGAAAAAAAAATGAAAGCAACACACCAAAAACAAATATCGTTGCATCTATTAATAAGTGAGTAAAAAAGATGTAATAACAGTATGTTTGTTATCGAATGAGTTATTTTCGTATGCGTTCTTTGAAATTATATTGACGAAAGATTTGGTTAATTCAACAAAAACTAAGAAGTTGAGCGCGCCCAAATTTTTAGTTTAAAAAAAGTTGCTTTAGCAAAATTTTTTTATTGAATATGTTGTGAAATCAGTTTTTAATAGTATTATTGCACCGTTTAAGTGTAAAAGGGTTATCTGATTTGGTTCACAAAGTCAAGAAAATTTTCAACACAATCATTAAAAATTTATTGTTAAATCAAAACTCAAACTCGTTGAATTATGAGTAAACCAACAGCTACGGCTAAAAAACAAGACTCAGCCTCTAAAGGCTCAGCATCGAGCAGCGCATGGTTCGCGCCTGCAGTCATTATCGGTTCATTGATTGTTGCAGAAGTTGTCTTCGCTACAGTTTTCGGCGCACCTGGCAATTTTGAAGGCGGAGACCCCGTTCGTGGGCATCCTATTGGCGGCAACATTCTTGGTACAATCTACAAAGGTGGTGTCATTGTTCCTTTATTGATGACTTTATTTTTGTGCGTTGTTATCTTTTCAATTGAACGCTATTTGACATTGAAAGCTGCAGAAGGTAAAGGTTCATTACCTGATTTCCTTAAGCGCGTGAAAGCTGCCCTTGAAGGCAACAACGTGGACAGTGCTATCGCAGAATGTGACAAACAACGTGGTTCAGTTGCCAATGTTGTACGCAGTGGTTTGGTGAAGTACAAAGAAATGTCAAGCGTAACTGACATGGATCGCGACCAAAAAGTGGCATCTATCCAGCAGGAAATTGAAGAATCAACTGCACTTGAAATGCCTATTTTGGAGCGTAACATGCCGATTCTTTCAACAATCGGTTCTATTGGTACTTTGATTGCTCTTTTGGGTACTGTAATCGGTATGATCAAGGCGTTCTCAGCATTAGCAAGTTCAGGTGCACCAGATGCTGTTGCTCTTTCAACAGGTATCTCTGAAGCCTTGATTAACACGGCACTCGGTATCGGTACATCGGCATTAGCTATCATCTTGTACAACTTCTTCACGACGAAGATTGATGGCTTAAGCTATCGTATTGATGAAGCAGCGTTCTCAATGACTCAATCTTTCGTTTCTCACAACAAGTAATTTGGAATGGGTTAGTTGTCTTTATAACTAACCACACGAAAGAAAATTGATTTATTAACAAATAAAAAGGAACGATATGCCTAAGGTAAAAATGAAAAGGCAGAGTATTCATAATGATATGACCGCCATGTGCGACGTAGCATTTCTACTTCTGACCTTTTTTATCTTGACGACTAAGTTTCGACCTAACGAAGCGGTTCAAGTGGATATTCCAGCGTCAACGGCTCAAATTCCGTTGCCTGAAAATAATATCCTCATGATAACAGTCGGCAAAGTTGGCGACTCAAAAGATGATAGAATCTTTTTTGGGATAGACGACCAGCTTACGAGAATGACGTTGTTGGACGAATTGGCAGCAAAGTACAATTTTACGGTTGATGGTGAGATGCAAAAACGTTTCAAACTTCTTGACCAATTTGGTGTACCACTGGAACAATTGCCACAACTTTTGAAAATGCCAGCTGACGAATTGGCTAAATTTAAGCAACCTGGTTTGATTTGCAACCCAGAGGCTAAATTGATGGCAGGACAACCTGGTTCGGATACGGCTAAAAATCAGTTGGGTGAATTGATCATTATGGCACGTACCATCAATCCAGAATTGCGTATTGCAATCAAAGCTGACAAATCCTCTGAATATGGTCGAATTGATGATGTTATTGAGACGTTGCGAAAAACAAATTCGAATCGTTTCAATCTCATCACATCTGCTAAGGGAGGTGGTTCAGCTCCAGCAGAGTAATTTTTTAACAATTTAAAAACCCATTCTTCAAATGGCTTCAATACAAACCGGGAAGAAAGGTGCTCCATTTGTGGATATGACACCTATGGTGGATTTAGGTTTCCTTCTTATTACTTTCTTTATGTTGGCAACAACATTCAGCAAGCCGAAAACAATGGAAATCATAAAACCAGCTAAAGAGGATCCAAAGGATAAAGACGCTCCGAAAGTGAATAAAAATCGGGTATTGAGTATTCTTCTAGGCGAAAGAGATAAAGTTTATTTCTATCAAGTCGCTGGCGAAGACCTCGCAGGCGGGCAACCACTGCAAATTGACTCTTCCGATTTTTCAGCAAATGGCGTTCGAGCTGTTATCAAGAGCCGTCAGAACGAAGTTCTTCAGGCTTATGGAACTAAAGACACACTTGTTGTTCTTATTAAAGGTATGCCAAAAGCGACTTATAAGAACTTTGTGGACATCATTGACGAAATGCGGATAACGGGTGTAAGACAATATGCACTCGTTGACCGTGACAAGATTGATACAGTCATCATGGAACAGATGAATTTAATCAAGTAATTCTATTAAAAAAAAAATTTAAAACACGTCGTACATGGATAGCAATAAAGACATCCTTAAGATGAGTCTCGATGAAATCGTTTTCATGGGGCGCAACAAGCAATATGGAAGTTTTCTTTTGCGGCAGCTGTATGGTAAGCACATTTTGCGTGGTGCTATTTATGGTTTGTTGGTTTTTCTTCTCATGATTGCATGGCCAGTTATTTCTGCTAAGTTGAGTGCAATGATGACAGTAGAAGAAAAACTGGACAATAGGGAGGTCGTTCTCGCTGAACCTCCTCCTCTTGATAAGGAAGCGCCACCACCGCCACCACCACCGCCGCCACCGCCGCCGCCACCGCAAAAGCCACAAATTAAATTTGTGCCGCCGAAGGTGACGATTGAAAAGGAACCTGAAAAACAAGAAATCATTCCGCCTGTTATTCCACCAAATGTGGATATCGGAACGACGAAAATTGAAGGTGATACTGCGGTAAAAACGTATCAAGCACCGAAAGCGGCGCCACCGCCACCACCACCACCACCTAAAGAGAAAGAGCCAGAGAAAAAACCTGAGCAAATCTTTACTATCGTTGAGCAAAATCCTGAATTCCCGGATGGTCAAGCAGCCTTGTTTAAATGGCTCGGACAGAACATCAAGTATCCAGCGATTGCTCGTGAAAACGGTATTGAAGGCACTGTTTATGTTGGTTTCGTTGTCAATACTGACGGTTCAATCGTTGACGTTACCGTAAAACGCGGTATCGGAGGTGGTTGTAACGAAGAAGCGGTTCGCGTTGTCGGGAACATGCCTCGTTGGAAGCCAGGTAAACAACAAGGTCGTGCAGTACGTGTAGCTTACACTTTGCCGATTAAGTTCAGATTAGAATAATCTTTTGATTCTCTAACTTGGAAAAATAAAAAAGTCTCTTGCCATTGTTATGGCTTGAGACTTTTTGTTTTTGTTAAAGGATTATGTCTTTTTAGGCTATTCACTTTTTACTTCCATAGCTTCATTATCTATTGGAAAAATTTTATAATCTAAAGAACTGGCTTCAAAAATATCCTTAATCCTGCCTTCATGCGTATCTGTTATAAAAACTTGTCCAAAAGATTGATTCAGAATGAGTTGTAATAAATTTTTTACGCGATACTCATCGAGTTTATCAAAAATATCATCGAGCAAAAGGATGGGTGGCTCTGTTTTTACCCCCCTCAGTATTTCGTATTGTGCAAGCTTTATGGCAACAACAAATGATTTCAATTGACCTTGTGAACCAAATTTTTTGACAGATTTTCCACCCATTTCAAACCCTAAGTCGTCTCGATGAATGCCTACGGTTGTCCGTTGTAAAATTCTATCTTTTTCACGGCTTGCCAGCCAAAAATTTATGCCAAGCGTTTCGTTCATCTCATTTTGTACAATCATTTTTTCGATTGGGCTTTCATACACAATCTTGACAGTTTCCCTTGAATCGGAAATGTTTTGATAAATGTTATTGAATATTGGCTCAAATTCAAGGATAAATTGTTTCCTTTTCTGAAAAATATACCTTGCCGAAGGCAACATCTGTTTCTCATAAATTGACAAAAGATTTTCTAAATCACTATTTTGACCATCTTCAATTAAGGTGTCAGCCAATGTATTGGCATATTTTTTTAATAGAGAATTACGTTGTTCTAAAATTCGATTATAAAAAATGAGATGTGTAAGATATATATTATCAAGCTGTGAGAGCGTATTATCCAGAAATCGGCGGCGTGCCTCGCTGCCTTCTTTTACCAATTCTGTATCGTCTGGAGTCATCATAACGACAGATAAAAAACCAATGTGTTCCGATAAAACAGGGTAGGGTACGTCGTTGCGTTCAAAAACCTTTTTGCGACGGGCTTGTACTTTGACAACAATCTTTTCAGTTTGACCATTTTTTTTGAAGAAACCTTCTAAACGCAAAAAATCTGCCCCCCTCAGTATCACATCACTATCAGAAGGCAAAAAGTAGCTTTTGCACATACAGAGATAATAAATAGCATCTAAGAGATTAGTTTTTCCCATGCCATTCAATCCTACAAAAGCATTCAGTCGTTCGCCAAACAAAAGTGTTTGCGAATCATAATTTTTGAAATTCGTTAAAGTTATTTTTTCTAAGTGCATCGCCGCAAAAATAGCTCATTTATCCATCTTTTTACTCTCTTGCGGTACATCAAAAATGCCTTTTATGTTATCAACCCAACGAATATGGCGAATTATCGCTTCTCCACGCATTTTTGCAAAGCCTTTTGCATCATTCCACTCCGTAAATTGCCATTTTGTTGGAAATTGTACACCATCCAAATTCATCCAACCGCCGTAAGTAATGGCATTTGGCGTCGCTTCTTCAGGTGTTTTTCCGCCATAAGTCACGATATAAGACATGCCTTCAAGTAAATTTGATTGTGGATTGCGATACAGAATATACCAATCATTGGGCGTGTCGCCTGTGCCGTTAGCAAAAGTCATTTTAGCCGTCGGATAAGCACGTCCATTGTTTAAACGGTCAATATCTGCTACAAC
>JAYTMI010000018.1:0-8947 GCA_043728625.1 Saprospiraceae bacterium
GACGCGCTTCGTTTGTAGGAGAGGAACTTTATGTTCGGGGAACTTTAAAAGTTCCCCGAACATGGTACTCGAACCCATTTGCTGCGTCATTCGGTTTTATACACCAACGCTTTACATGGTGATTGTCCTCAGAATGACAAAAAAAAACTATTCATCACGTCTTTCTTTACCTTCTCCTTTACCTTTTCCCCCCTTCATCTTCGCATTTAAAGCATAAGTAAACGTCAAAAGTCCATAACGCCCCAAAGAACGCACCACTTCTTCTTGAATATAGTTGCCGTCGGCTGTTCGATTGATGCCCGTGTTGCGATTCAACACATCCACGACCGTCAAACGCAATTCCATGGTGCGGCTTTTATCAAAATATTTGGTCAAAGCCAAACTCAAAAGGGGAATGCCGGGCGTTGTACCAAAAGTTTTACCCGACAAAATGGTGTAATCGAATGTCGAATTGAAGCGCATACTGAGGGGTAGTCCAATGGTCATATCCGCCTCGTAATTGTACGTCCAATACCACTGTTGAAGGTTCTTTTGAAACGAATAATCCGTTTTTGAATAACGCACAACAGCACGTAAACTCAACTCAAACGTGTCGGGCATCTGAAATTCAGTCCTAAAACTTGTCGAAATATTGTAGCGGTCATTGATATTTTCTACGCCATTGATAAAACTCGTACCGCGTGAAACCGAACCACTTGACGACACATTCATACGCATTCTTTGCTGCCAAAAACGAATGCCATAAGACACATGACCGTCTCCTTGATAAGCCGTAGGCGTGTTGATAGGCTGCGTAATGCGTCTGAAAAGTGTATCAACTGTCATCATATTGGCAATTTTATTCGTCGAATACGTGCCATTGATGTTGGCGTTAAAATACGTCAGCGTCTTCTTATTGACATTGCTGTAACGCAACCGCAAACGATGCGCATACTCTGGTCTTAAATCCTTATTGCCGATGTATAAATTCAAAGGATCGCTGTTGTCTCTGACGGGTTGCAATTGGTCAATAGATGGTTCATTGACATCCGTTTCGTAAGTGAAATTCAAACGTTCTTGCTTTGAAAAATTGTAGTCCCAACGCATATTTGGTAATAAATACTGAAATGTTTGCTCTAAATTATCATTGCGTGTAATGAATTCACCTTTTAAAACCGAGTTTTGGAATTGCAAACCCATCGAAAAATTATACTTTTGACCACCCAAAACACGCAGATTCGTTCCCACCCGCTGAAACATAAACGTATTGTTGTACAAATTACTCAAATCGGTGTTCAGCGACAGTATTTCCCCATTTTTAATATTGTAAACATCTCGATTGGCATAGTTGTCGGCAAAACCAATGCGGTAATTGCCTTCCAAAATCATCTTTTTACTGAGGGGTTCTGTGTAAGAAACGGTCGTCGTATAGTTATTTCGGCGGTTTGTTCTATCGTCCGTTTGGTCAATCGTATCGTTGCGATAAGCAAACCCCGCAGCATCAAAATAATTTATTTTCGATTGCAAGGCTGCGTCACGTTCGCTGGTGTTTCGGCTATAAGAAAAGTTGATAGAAGTTGTCCGCCCCGCTTTGCCTAAACGTCTGCGCAACAAAAAATTGGTCGAGCCGCCAAAACCGCCCCCCTCAGTAAATGAATGACGTTTCTGCTGATTTTGCAATAATGTATCGCCTTTCAGATTTCGGGAATCAGAGTTGCTTTCAGAGTTGTTTTCTGTAAAAGAACCACTCACTGCAATGCGAAAAGAGGTCATTGAATCTATTTTTTGATCAATCGTGGCGTTGATACGATGATTTTTGTTTGCCGTTTCTGTTGTCGCTTTGGCGTGCGTAAAAAACGTGGTTGTCGGCAAGTAATTTTGTCTGTCAACTGTCCTATCGTTCAGCGTATTTTGATTATTGTAAAAATAACTGGCTGTTAGTTCCGTCTTTGAAGTCAGATTATTGGTGAAATTAATGCCGCCATTTTGTGTATTTTGGAAACCTTTTGACGCATTTTGATTCTGTTGCGGATTGTTAAAGCTGCCACCGCCGCGTTTATTCTGTCCCGTAAATGAAGAAAAATCTTCTTGCGCAAAACCAGTATGATTAATGTTATTGGCTGCGCCCAAAAGGGTAATGTTCTGCTTTTCAGAAAAACTATTATAATTCAAACGCCCCAAATAGCGGTCGTCAGTGCCATAACCACCTGTTAATTTCCCGGTTTTAGTCTTGGTCAAGGTTGTTTTCAAGCGAATATTGATGGTTTTTTGCCGTACCCCATCGTCAATACCTGTAAAGGCAGATTGATCACTCTTTTTGTCATAAATTTCTACCGATTCGATGGCATCGGCAGGCAGATTTTGCAGCGCAATTTGTAGGTCTGAACCAAAAAATGGCTTGCCATTGACCAATATTTGTTGCACATCTTCGCCTTGTGCTTTCACCGAACCGTCTTTTTCTATTTCCATGCCCGGCAATTTTTTAATCAAATCACCTGCCATCGCATTGGGTTGGGTTTGATAACTTTTGGCATCAAAAGCCATGGTATCGCCTTTGATTTGAACCGCTTCTCGGGTCGCTGAGACAACCGCTTCATCGAGCAATTTACTGAGGGGTAGTAATTTTAAGTTGCCAATATCAAGTGTATCGAAGCGGCTGCCTGTCGCTAAGATTTCTCGACTGTAAAATTCATAGCCGACATAGCTGATTTGTAACAGAAAACGAGTGGCTTTCTCATCGCTCGAAAATCTAAAATCCCCAAAGTCATTGGTTTGCCCTTGTGCATAAATCGTGGAGTCAGGGAGATGCATCAAAGAGACGGCGGCAAAAGGTAATGGTGTTGTTGTCTCGTCTAAAATCGTCCCACGAATGGTTGATTGCGCTGTTGCTGTTTCCAAAACAAACAAAAACAGAGCGAAAAAGGTGGTTTTCAAGAAAAAACGTTCGGATAAATAATTGGATTTCAAAATAGACATTAGGTTTAGTTTTACGACAAGCAGTTTAAAACTGCCTACGTTTTTTATAGGAAAGCAGTTTTGACTTTGATTCTGGAGCAAAGTTAAAAGGGAAAGACAGCAAGGCAGGAATATTAAGCCATAAAGCAGATGGGTTAGATGAAAGGCTTAGCGGTTATTGGGGAATCAATCACATTTTCACTTTGTAACGAATTTTCATTGCGGCTTTTACGTAAATATTAGCACTTTTTTAAAAGAATACCGAACAAAACTTGTCGCTTTTCTCAAATATATTTTATCGTTTATTTAGAATGCTAACTTTAGTATGTTGTGAGAAATTTTAATCATTCATAGATTTGCATACTTTAGTTAGCATTAAATATGAATTCAATTATTTTAGTAAAATTTGGTAAGAGAGTAAAAGAGATTAGAACTCTTAGAGGACTTTCACAAGAACAGTTAGCGCACCTCGCTAATGTTCATAGAACTTATATTGGAATGATTGAACGAGCAGAAAAGAATATTACGCTGATTAATATTGAAAAAATAGCCAATGCTTTAAATATTCCTATTAATGAACTATTAAATTTGTGAGTATGCATTTATCAGATGTTTTTAAATATACACAAGGATTAGGTCAAAAGGGTCATCAGATTGGGAGAAAAGTCGGTGATGCTATTGAATTACTGATGTTACGCAGCCATGTGCTGCGAGTTGATAATAGCTAATTCATCATAGGCGGCTTTGAGAGCTTTTAGATAAATTTTAGCTTTGATTTCAAAATGATTGAGTTTGGTCTTAAATTTTAGTTTTTCAAGTTTGACATAGGCCCAAAGTGCACAAAACAAATGATTACTTTGGGTGGTGACTTTACGAGTTGGGGATTTAGCAATACTGGCATTTTGTTTTAAACTTTTGTGGTATTCCTCTACGCTCCACCTTTTTTTGTAGATTGTAGTGAATTGGTCGTCAGTCAAACTAAAATCATTACTGACCAAAAATCGTAAACCTGTTGTCTGCTCTTCTTCGTTTTTGAAGATTTGTTTGGTCACAAGGACTGGGAAATTCATGTCTTTGAGCCAAACTTTGACAGGTTTATTATTTGGAATATCTAATGATTTAATATTTGTCCAAGGACTTTTAGTGTTTGGTTTTTCATCAATACCTTCTGCCAATAGGGCTAAACGATTGTCTTGTAAATCAAAGATAAAGAGTTTCTTCTTATCGGCGACAAAGTGCATATTGTCAGTAGATGCAAACCAACTATCTGCAAGTATATACTTGAATTTCAGTTGATTATGTATGCACTGTTGTATCATTGTCTGCATCAACTCATTCTTTGTTACAGGACTTTTTCGATGAGACAATCATCAAATACCAAACAGGCATCTTCACTTTCATGTTGGCGAACTAAGGATTTGACACTTTGCCATAAAAGCTTGCTGTCATAAGGGATATCTGTTAAAAAACGAGTAACGCTATCATGACTGAAGGCTTTATCTACTAAGCGGGATAAGCCTTCGGCACTCGTTTGTCCTGTACTACTTATCAAGTAGTCTGTGTATATATCAAGCATCTTTTCCATAAAGGCAAAGGTAGCTCTTTTTCATTCCAGCATTCCGCTCCGTAACATCAGTGAATTACTAACACTTGGAATGATAAACTTAGATAGCGACCTTTTAAAGCATTTAGTTATTGAAGATGGTGTAGAAGGTGCAACAACAGCAAAACATAAAGTAGAATTTTCCTTTTATAAACTTGAAAAAGGTCTGCCGTCAAAAAAGTCCGAAGATTTGTTTGGATTAATTGAGTGTAAGAAGGTAGGTGTTGAGCAAACAGTGAAGCAGAACTTTAAAGAATGGAAAGGGAAACGTGAAAACAAAAAAGATTTTCACGAAACAGAAGGTTATTCTTTTACAATTTCACCTTCATCCACTAACTTTAAATGGCAATTATCTGCAATACCTATAAATGAGGAGGGATGCAATTTAAGGATAACATCAATTAAAAAACAGGAAAACAGCGAGGAAATTATTATTGAAGACTTCAAATGTGAATCAAACTCCCAAATATTAGTTGCCTTAGATATTGATAATGGATTACATATTCTCGGTTCACAACAATATCTGTCAAAAATCACGAAGTCGCTAAAGAAGTGTGTTATTATACAAGTAGAAAATGTAAAAGATAACTATATCACACGAATAAACGTGAATGAATCACTACCTGGCCCGCAAACGCCAGAAAAAGCTAAGCAAGCATCATTTGTTTCGCTTGATGTTCGAAAAAAAGTACTTGGTCAATTTGATAAATCAGAAAACAAATCATTCATTTCCATTTTAGTTATCGGTGAAGCCTCACATTGGGAAGAAAAAAGTCGTTCAATGGTAAGATTGTGCAATGATTATAACCTTATTATACCTGATGAAATTTTGGTTTATCTATTCACAAAATTTGATAGTGTTTTCAAAGAAAATTCACAAGACAAAATCACAAAAACGAATTATAGAATTATACCCGATGTTAGAACTCTTATTGCAGAAATAATTGAACATTTCGATAAAAAAATCTTATTTGATATGGAAACGGGCAGATTTGTTCAATTTAAATATCAAATTATCAACAATTCTGAAAGGTTAATTATTGAAGAACTGTCTTGATTGCTTTATTAAAATATCAATTCCAAATGTTTTTTTCTTGCGCCAATTTGTTCTCCTTTCAAATTTGAAATATCAATAACTGCCCCATGTTCTATAAATACATCATAAAATTTTTCATAGTCATTACCCCAATACACCATTGAACAGGACATGGGTGCTCCTTTACCAACGTCTAATCCATTTTCTAAAAATTTTAAACGCGTATCGTATAAAAAGCAGATAGCTCTTGCTTTTCCAAAAATATTTTGTTTCCAATGAGTCGTATTTGTTGCTACTGGAATAAGTGCTAATATCTCGGAATGATACTTTTCATTAGTTAAAGCACATTTAGTCAACCAATTTTTTATCGTTGTACCTCTTTCTCTATCTGCACCATACGCGGGATTGACATAAATTGATGTGAAGTTCCATTCTTCTTTTAACCCATCTATTTTAGGTAAAACGAATTCTACTTCTGCCTTTACAATTGAGTAATCATTAGAACATGGGTCTAATGAAATTGAGCCTCCAAAAAATCGTTTTACTGCCTTAACGTATTTTATAGGCGTACCCCAACTTTGATTTTGAGAATTGACTGTTCTTCCTGCGCTCATTTTTTTAATTTATGATTTAAAATGCTAATTATAGTATGCAAACTTACAAACATTTTCTTAAAGTGCAAAACAAATTTGTAAATAATTATTTTGCAATACTACGAATCAAGTATGGCGGTTTCTTAGTTTTGCAACCCATAAATGCACTTAAAAATATGACAAAAGAAACCGCCCTCATCCTCACACACGGCTTACTCGATACCGAAAACGGTAAAACAGCACACGGTTTGATTCGCAGCAGCGAAAGGTTCGACATCGTTGGCGTAATTGATTTCGCTACGGCGGGCAAAGATGCGGGCGAAGTTTTAGATGGTATTCATCGCAATATTCCAATATTCGCAGACATCGAAACGGCTTTAAAAAAGTTGGGCAAGACCCCTCAGTATCTCATCATTGGTGTCGCCGTTGCGGGTGGAAAAATACCGTCAGAGATGTTAGATATTCTGAAAATCGGCATTAGGCATAAACTCAACATTATCAATGGTTTGCATGAAAAACTGAATGAAAAACCCGATTTTGTGGCTTTGGCACAAGAAAACAATGTGGTTTTAACCGATGTCAGACGCACCAAAAAACCTTCTGAAATGGCTTATTGGTCGGGTGAAATTATGAACGTGACGACACCACGCGTGGCTGTTTTGGGTATGGATTGTGCCGTTGGCAAACGAACCACAGCGCGTTTTTTAGTGGAAGCGATGCGTTTGAAAAACTACAAAGCGGAAATTATTTCCACAGGTCAAACTGGCTGGATGCAAGACGGACGTTACGCTTTTATATTCGATTCGACGATAAATGACTTTCTAACAGGCGAATTGGAGACGCAAATTTTAAAATGTCAAGAAGAACAAAAACCTGATATTATGTTCCTAAACGGTCAATCGGCGTTGCGGAATCCGATTGGTCCAACTGGTTCAGAATTTATATTGTCGGGCGGTGCAAAATGGGTGATTTTACAAGCGATGCCCGGACGCAAATATTATGAAGGGACGGAGGACAATATCAAAGCCATTATCCCCTCAGTAAAATCCGAAATTCAATTGATAAAAATGTTCGGTGCAACGACGATTGCGGTAACATTAAATACGCATGGATTAACCCTTGAAAAAGCGAGAGCCATTCAGCAAAAACTAAGATTGCAACTGAAAATACCTGTTGTGCTGCCGTTGGAGGATGGGGTAGGAGAGGGGATTGAAGCCATAGAGAAAAAGGTTTTAGGACAATAAATGATAAAATTAAGCCAAACCAATACATAATAATCCTTTTTTACCACATAGAAACATAGGACACATAGTTTTAAAAGATTAATTTTTCAAATATTTCTATGTTTGCTATGATTCTATGTGGTAAAAAAACAACACGTTGAAATTCATTCAAAATGACCATTAAATCCATAGAAGTTTATAAAAAAAACCTCGCCTTAACCCGCCCTTACACCATTGCTACCAAAACCATTTCAGATGTTGAATCCGTTTTTGTTGAAGTCGCATTATCCAACGGCATTATAGGTTTAGGTGCCGCCAATCCAGCCAAAGAAGTGGTGGGTGAAGATGCCGATATGTCGTTAAGAAATCTACAAAGTGATGATATACAAGGTTTTGTGGGTCGAGACATCGCCGAAATCTTTTCGATGATCCCCTCAGTATCAGCGGCATTTCCACATGCGCCAGGCACATTAGCCGCGATGGATATTGCTTTGCACGATGCTTTTTGTCAATATCTAAAATTGCCGATTGCACAGTTTTATGGGCAGAAAATAACATCCATGCCCACGTCTGTTACTATTGGTATCAAAAACGTTGCAGCAACTTTAGAAGAAGCGAATGAATATTGGGATGCTGGTTTTCGCATTTTGAAAGTCAAATTAGGCTTGAATATGTCAGAAGACATAGAACGTTTGGTGAATTTGCGAGAACGATTCGGACAATCCATGCGCATCCGCGTAGATGCCAATCAAGGTTACGAAACAAGCCAAGTTGTTGATTTTTTTAATAAAATCAAAGATTTAAATATTGAATTGGTCGAGCAACCAACAGCTGTTGGACAAGAAAAAGCCTTGTTGACGCTGCCTTATGACATACGCCAACAAATTGCAGCCGACGAAAGTCTGAAAGATACAGAAATGGCGTTGTTTTTAGGCGGTACAAAAAGGGTCGGTATTTTCAATATTAAATTAATGAAATGTGGCGGCATACGTGAAGCCTTAAAAATTGCCACGATTGCCGAAGCTGCCAAAGTAGATTTGTTCTGGGGTTGCAACGATGAGTCCATTGTGAGCATTACGGCGGCATTACACGCCGCTTTTTCATGCGCCCACACCCAATATATTGACCTCGACGGCAGTTTTGACTTAGCAGAAGATGTCGTTCAATCGGGTTGGGTTTTGAAAAATGGGGTGATGTCGTTGAATAATGGGGCAGGGTTGGGGTTGGTTAGATAAGTTGAGATGTAGCCCCCCAGTTTGACAAGGATTAGTATGAAATTCTTTATAATTTTAGCCGAAAAGAAGTATTTTTGTTGAAAATAAATAAATAATGCAAAATACTATTCAACCAATTATTAAAATCTTCAAAAAGGGAGAAGAACCAGATGATGTTTCATACTGGCGTACACGTCCTGCTATTGAACGCATACGTGCATTAGAAGAAATTCGCAAACAATATAACGATTGGAAATATGGTACTGGACGAGAATTTCAGAGAATTTATAAGATTGTTAAACGCAAACGACGTTAAATATCTTGTTATCGGTGGACTTCTGGTC
>JAYTMI010000019.1:0-5702 GCA_043728625.1 Saprospiraceae bacterium
GATGGCAATGAATGTCGCTGAATGTGAACAGATGATAAAGGCTTGTAAAGCGGCAAATGTGATGCTTTCGGTCGGTTATCGCTTGTATTTTGAGCCACACCACCTTGAAATGCGTCGTTTGGGCATGGAAAAAGTGTATGGCAATATCCGCATGATGGAAAGCGGTTTGGGCTACAATATGGCTGACCCGACCTCATGGCGATTGAACAAAGCGATGGGCGGCGGCGGTGCAATTATGGATTTAGGCGTTTACTGCGTTCAAGGTATCCGCAGAACACTCGGCGAATTGCCGATAGAAGTGACTGCGCAAGGATATAAAGTCAATAAAGCCCTTTTCAAAGATATTTACGAAACCATGATGTTTCAAATGACCTTTCCAAGCGGTGCGATTTCGAACTCAACGACCACTTATACATCTTTTATTGATAAATTGTACGCCACCACAGGTTCAGAACGGTTTGGTTTGCAACCGTCTTTTACAGCAACGGGTGCGTCGGGCATGAACATAGGTATAAAAATGAGTTTTGACGCGCCGAAATTTCAACAGATAAAACAAATGGACGCTTTTGCTCTGAATATTTTAGAAAAAACGCAACCGCTCGCTTCGGGCGAAGAGGGTTTGGTGGATATGAAGATTATTGAGGCAATTAAACAGGCAGCGGATATGGGTAAAAGTGTGAAAATGGCTTGGTGATTTATGAAGTTTCTTAAATTTCCAAACGTACCCCTCAGTAAAAACAACAAATTGATCGCATTATCTGACACAACAAACATCAAACAAGCGATACCTAGAGTGCGCCGAAAGATTGTTGAATATCCGCCTCAATTCTCTGAAAAAGAAAGCAATTTGTAAAATCACGATTCTCTAAAAGGCAAGTTTGAACATTAATAACGCTCATTTCATACGCTTTTTTTGATGCTTTTTGTAGTGAAATATCAGCAATTGTTTTTATTTCATTCAATTTTTCATTCCTTATTTCTTTATGAATATATCTCAAAATAGGCATAAAAACAGAATTAAAAACATCATGTCCACGAGCGAATAAGTACGTTGTGTCGGGTGTCAAGCCTTTATCGGCAAGCTGCCGCCTAAATTCATTCGAAATAGTCAAGTGTTGAATTTTTTGGTGAACACGCACTGCTAAATCTGACAATAGGATATCAACAGTCTGTTTCTGCTTACCTAATCTGATATTTTTACCCAATTTACGTCTTGCTTCCTCACTGCGCCCTGTATTTGTCGCTTCTTGAAATGATTCAATCGTTAATTCGTATATAACGTTAGAAAATCGGTTGATAAAAATATCCTCAAAAGACCCCCCCTCAGTATCTAAGACCATTTTAGCTGACCGATTAAGAACATTCTTTAAACTCGGCACATAACAATAATAATTTTCAATTGAATAAGTATAGGTTTGGAAAACATAGGGGCGTTGCCAAAGGACATTTTCCAACAAATAATCATAATCGTTGTCTATACAAATAGCGAAATCTGATTGTGTATGGGGGAGAAAATGCTTCAAAGTATCTTTTCCCGAAGAATCAAGCGTTGGATAGTTATAGTTTTTGTAAATTTTATACTGCCCTTTGAGTGTAGAACGGTCAAAAACGAAAGACCAAAAGGCTTCATCATCTTTGCCTTCAACAGCAATAGCCAATGTTTTTTTATCCTTAAATACTTCGTCTCGCATAAAACCAACCTCTTGTTTCGCGGTTGGTTTTGTTAAATTTAAACTCATACCCCCTCAGTATTTACAGCTTTCAAAATCGGTTTTATTTCTGTTAAAACATCTGCCATCCAAATAACCTTATCACGCCAGCCATCATTAAACATACTTGGAGAATGGGTTGCTGCGATAATTTGGCAATTTGGATTCAGTATTCTGATTATCTCAATTAACTCATGTTGCCAATTGGTATGTAGCGAAATTTCAGGTTCATCCAACAGTAAGATAGCGGGTTTTTCATCTTGACAAAGTACAGTCAAAAGTATAATGAGCAATTGTTTTTCGCCACTTGACAATTGAAAAAGAGATAATTTTTTGTTATTGGATAAAAGAACCGTTGGGCGAGAGTCTTCTTCTGATTCAACAAAAGTTTTATCGGTTGGCTTGAATAATTCATTCAATTTATTAAAAAGCCAATCACGTTTTTTCAAAACATCGCTTAAACTTTTGCTTCTGTTCTCTTTCTTTTTTAAAAGTCGATTTTGATATTCGGTATAATTTGAAAGTTGTTCATCGAGTTCTTTATCAAGAGGTGTTTCAGTATAAGATTTGTCATTAGGTTTAGGAATGTTATCAAAAGTAGCAATATAGTTTACTAAAATATTGTTGGGCTGTCCTTTATTCCAAATATTTTTAATTTTTGGTTGAAGGCTAAATTTAGGTGTTTCCTTTTCGATTTTACCTTCAAAAAGTTCTTTTCCTGATGATGTTATCCAGGTTGCTTTGATGTTTTTAGCCTCAAAACTTTTTTGTGTTAGAAAATCAATTGGCAACCCTGCAATCATTTTTAAAATCATCAACAAGGTGCTTTTCCCACTGCCGTTATTCCCAACTATGATATTTACATCTGGATTTAGGGTTAAATGAACATCATATAAATCCCAAAGGCTTTTTATTTCAAGTTTTTGGATATAATTTAGCTCTTGTTTTTTCATTTTTAAGTAATTTTTGCAACAAAACTATGCTAATTTTGTGAAATCATAAGCATTAAACGCGAAAATAAGCATACTCTTCGTCTCCACGAACATCAAACAAGCAATACAAATTCGTTTACAACAAGCCCCGTACCAAGGGCGCAACCTCCCTCCCAATCAACTCAATAGACTGCAACAATTTGGCGTGTGGCAAAGCCGCATTATCCATCTGAAAAGTAAATCTTGAAATGCCACCTAAGGCTTCACTGTGGCGCACAATTTTTTCTGCCACTTCTTCAGGACTGCCCACCAACAAGGCACCTCGCCCACCATTTTGGGCATCGAAATGAGCGCGAGTCACAGGTTGCCAGCCGCGCTCTTTGCCAATGCGTGTAAAGGTTTCGGCGTAGCCTGGGTAATAATCGGCAACGGCTTCTTGCTTTGTGGGCGCAACATAACCCAAGGAATGTAAACCCACTTTCAGTTTTTCGGGCGCATGACCTGCTTTGTTTCCCGCTTCTCGATACAAATCAATCAAAGGACGAAAGCGGTGCGTTTCGCCGCCAATGACGGCAACCATAAGCGGTAGCCCCAACGTTCCTGCACGAACAAATGACTGAGGGGTGCCACCTACACCGAGCCAAATCGGTAGTTGCTCTTGTAAAGGTCGTGGATAAATGGCTTGATTGTGAAGGGCAGGGCGAAATTTGCCCGACCAATTGACGATTTCGTTGTCCCGTATGGTCAGTAATAAATCTAATTTTTCAGCAAAAAGCGCATCATAATCTTGAAGATTCAAGCCAAACAATGGAAATGCCTCTATAAATGAACCTCGCCCAACGACAATTTCAGCCCGACCATTTGAAATCAGATCTAAGGTAGCAAAGTTTTGAAATACCCGCACAGGGTCGGCGGCACTCAAAACCGTCACAGCACTTGTCAAACGAATACGCTTTGTGCGGGCGGCAGCAGCAGCCAATATCAGCGTGGGGGCGGAGTCCAAAAACTCCTTGCGGTGATGCTCGCCAATGCCAAAAATATCAAGCCCAACTTTGTCTGCATGTTCAATTCTTTCGAGTAATTCAAACAACGCATCACGCCGATTCAACGCACCGCCTTTATCATTGCTCACAGTTGCGGATGCAAAACTATCTATACCAATTTCCATAATTCCTTTTATTTCAATCATTTAAACATTCAAAAACCATCCTATAAAAATCTGGATGCGATTGCCACGTTTGTCCTGTGACATAACGACCATCTTTGACCGCTTCACTTTTTCCAACAAATGTACCGCCACAAACTTCTACTTCAAACCGTACATTTTCATAACACGTAACGGTTTTACCTGTGACCAAACCCGCAGCGACCAATATTTGAACACCATGGCAAATGGAAAAGATATACTTGTCGCTTTTGTCAAATTCCTTGACGATTTGAATGACCTGTGCATTATGGCGTAAAAATTCAGGTGCCCGTCCGCCCAACAACAAAACGGCTGTATAATCAGCTGTTTTGACATCTGAAAAAGCAATGTCAGAAGGTACGATATAACCGGGTTTTTCGATATAAGTATCCCAACCTGGCTCAAAATCGTGGATAACCAAATTCATCCTTTTAACACTTGGCGCAGCGATAACCGATTGATAACCAGCCTCTTCAAAGCGGTGTTTGGCATAGAGACATTCATAACTTTCGCCCGCATCGCCTGTGATAATGAGTATTTTTTCTTTTTTTGACATATTTGATTTATTAATTTTAAAATGATTGTTGAATCTGCTCAATTAGCGACCAAAATTTAAGTTTCAATATTTTACACCTTGTCGTGCTAATAATTTCCACAACCCATTGACTTTTGTCCACACAAGCAACACTTTGATATTGAGGGTAGTAGGCGTTCCGTTGCTCACCATATTACTATTCATGACAAAACGCACCCAAGCGACATCGCCTTTCACAGTTATATCTTGATCTTTCATGTCCAATGTGACAACATCAACTTTACCACTCACCAAATTATTGATAAACGATTCTCTGTCTTCGATTAAGCCGCTCGAATGTCCATACGTCAGTTCATCGCAAGTAAGATTGCGCAATGCCAGCGAATCAGCACCTATCATCGCTTTTTGTAAATCTTTGACCGATAATTCTACAGCCTGCATATCGTAATTTAACCCACGTAAATATTGAAGATGCATCGGCAGTTGCTCCGTAGCCCGTGCAGATTCATCTTCAATAAGGTGATATTTTACGCCCGCTTCTTTAGCGGCTTTCATAACCTCTGCTATGTTGACATCACCTTGCCCGAGCACCACATTCCTTTCTTTATCTTGTCTGCCGTTGAGGTTGTCAACGGAGCCAATCATGCGGTCTTTCAGGTGCGTAAGAGGAAACCGTCCTTTATATTTTCGTAAAATAGCCGCAGGATTCTGTCCCGGATTCCTCATCCAAAAGACATCCATTTGAAAATTCACGTAGCGTGGGTCTGTTTTTTCCATCATATAGTCAAACATAGTACCTGGTCCTGGATAAGGTCTAAATTCGTAGCCATGTGGGTGGTAAACAAACGAAATACCCGCCTCAGCAAACTGTTTTCCAGCCTTATTAAACACCTGCACGCCTTTTTCCATATCCGCGAAAGTGAAATCGTCGCCTTTATGCGGTATCCAGTAACAGACGGCATATTCTGCTTCAAAAAACTTCAAATTTTCGATAAGCACTTTGATACTGTCGGCGTTTTCAAGTTTATCGAAGGTTACACCGCTTGCGACGACATTAAAACCGTACTTGTCTAAGAGTTTTTTATATTCTACTCTTCCCATTGTGCGTGAACCTGCACCTTCGATGTGTTTGATACCCATTTCTTTGAGCTTTATCAAACCCTCCTCAACACCATTTTGCATCATGCCCCGCGCAGTGCCCATGATGATGCCGACTTCTTGGGCACGACCGATTGAAAAGCCAAAAGTTAGAAAAACCAGAATAGTTACTATTGATTTCATATTTTATGATTTAAAAGTTATTCACAAACTTAGATAATTATTTAGAAATAATAGTAGTT
>JAYTMI010000020.1:0-3588 GCA_043728625.1 Saprospiraceae bacterium
TATTTAAAAAAAAGAGACGCAAAATTCTTTTCATCTTTACCTTGTCCCTTTGCTTTTTAATAAAAATTATGAATCAAAAATGAATATCTCATCTATAAGTGTCCGCCGTCCAGTTTTGGCAATTGTTATGAATCTGATAATCCTATTGTTTGGTATTATTGGTTTTCAATCTTTAGGTGTTCGTGAATTTCCGAGCATTGACCCGCCTGTCATTTCGGTCAGAACGGGCTATTCGGGTGCGAATGCAGAAATCATTGAATCACAGATTACTGAACCTTTGGAAAAGGCGATAAATGGTATTGCGGGTATCAAGTCCATCAGTTCTTCTTCCAATCAAGGCTCATCGAGTATTACAGTTGAGTTTGATATTAATTCCAATTTGGAAGCGGCGGCAAATGATGTCCGTGACAAAGTGAGTCAAGCAGTGCGTTCATTGCCTCAAGACATTGACGGTGTGCCGACGGTTGACAAAGCTGATGCCAATAGTGATGCGATTATTTCGATTGAGGTAAAGAGTGATACGCGGAACATTTTAGAAATTTCAGATTATGCTGAAAATGTGATTGCTGAACGTATTCAGACAATTCCAGATGTTGCCAATGTCCGTATTTGGGGGCAAAAACGTTTTGCGATGCGGTTGTGGCTTGACCCTCAAAAGCTGGCTGCCTATAAATTGACACCCTTAGATGTTAAACAAGCATTAGATAAAGAAAATATTGAATTACCATCTGGAAAAATTGTGGGTGATAATTCAGAATTAGCCGTAAAGACATTTGGTAAACTATTGACAGTCAGTGATTTCGAGGAATTAATCATTAAAGAAGATGCGAATGGAACAATAAAATATAAGGATATTGGTAAAGTCAATATTGGTCCAGAAAATGAAGAGACCAATTTGCGCATTAATAATGTGGCAATGGTTGCTGTTGCAATAAGTCCTCAACCTGGTGCCAACTATATCAATATTGCTGATAATGTTTATCAAAAGTTAGAAAAATTAAAGGCTGATGCGCCTCAAGACATAAAGTTAGCCATCGGTATTGACCAAACAACATTTATCCGTAGAGCTATTACAGAGGTAAAAGAGACTATATTTATTGCTATTGGCTTAGTTGTCATCATTATTTTCCTATTTTTTAGAGATTGGGCAATCGCTTTTCGACCGCTTATTGATATTCCAGTATCGTTGTTAGGTGCTTTTTTCATTATGTACGTCATGGGTTATTCCATCAATGTTTTGAGCCTTTTAGCCATTGTTTTGGCAACAGGTTTGGTCGTTGACGATGGAATTGTGGTGACAGAAAACATTTATAAGAAGGTAGAGGGTGGCATGAATCCTGTTCAAGCAGCGATTCTCGGCTCGCGTGAAATCTTTTTTGCGGTTATTTCTACATCTGTGACTTTGGCTGCGGTGTTTCTACCTGTCATTTTTATGAAAGGTTTTATCGGTAAATTATTTCAAGAGTTCGGTGTTGTTTTAGCGGGTTCGGTCATCATTTCAGCTTTTGTGTCTCTTACCTTAACGCCCATGCTCAATGCCTATCTTACTCGAAAAGGAGATAAAAAAACAAGGTTTTATACTGCTACTGAACCTTTTTTTCGCAATTTGGAGAAAAGTTATAATGACCGTTTGCGCGGTTTTATGCACTACAAATGGATGGCTTTCCCGTTGTTTGCGCTTATGGGTTTTAGTACTTATTATTTTTATAATCAACTGCAAGAGGAGTTGGCACCGCTTGACGACCGTTCGTATTTGCGTATGATGGTAACGGCACCTGAAGGAGCTACTTATGAATATACGGATAGGTACGTTTATAAAATAGTAAGTTACCTCAAGGATTCTCTGCCTGAAAGTAAGTTTGCTTTGTCAGTTACTTCTCCCAGTTTTTCTGGTTCTGGTAGTGCAAATTCAGGTTTTATTCGTTTGATGTTGTCTGAACCAAATGATAGAAAAAGAACACAGCAAGAAATTTACGCTAAATTGAATACGAAGTTCAGGCAATTCAACGAAGCCCGTTGTTTTGTTTTGCAACAAGAAACCATTCAAACTGGTGGACGTGGTTCGCAACCTGTTCAGTTTGTTTTACAGGCACCCGATTTTGAAAAATTGGTTGATAAAGTGCCAAAATTCATGGAAGAAGTCAACAATAGTAAAATTTTGATGAACGCTGATGTGAATTTAAAATTTAATAAACCCGAATTATTTATCCAGATTGACCGTGAAAAAGCACGTTCATTGAGTGTTAACGTTGTTGATGTCGCTCAAACGCTTCAATTGTCGCTTTCTGGTTTGCGGTATGGCTATTTTAATATGAGTGGCAAACAATATCAAATCATCGGGCAAGTTGACCGTGCAAATAGAGATGAACCCTTGGATTTGAAGTCGCTTTTTGTCCGTAATCAACGCGGTGATTTGGTGCAATTAGACAATATTGTTAAAATTGAAGAACGTTCCAGCCCCCCTCAGTTGTACCATTACAATCGTTACAAAGCAGCAACTGTTTCGGCTTCTGTTGCACCAGGATATACCATTGGCGATGGCATTGCAGAAATGAAAAGGATTGGTAAATTGACATTAGATGAGAGCTTTTCTACTGATTTAACGGGGTCATCACGAGATTTTGCGGAAAGTTCAGGCAATTCTATGTTTGCTTTCCTCTTAGCTTTGTTGTTGGTTTACCTCATTTTGGCAGCGCAATTTGAGTCATTCGTTGACCCATTTGTCATCATGTTGACCGTTCCTTTGGCTTTGGGTGGAGCAGTCTTTTCGTTGTGGTTTTTCAATCAAACATTGAATATATTTTCTCAAATCGGCATCATAATGCTCGTCGGTTTGGTGACGAAAAACGGTATTTTAATTGTTGAATTTGCCAATCAGTTGCGAGAGACGGGTATGCAAAAAACAGAAGCCGTCATTCAAGCGGCGACAAGTCGTTTCCGACCTATTTTAATGACATCCTTTGCGACGATGCTGGGTGCTTTGCCAATCGCTTTGGCATTGGGCGCGGGTTCAAAAAGCCGTATGTCAATGGGTATTGTCATCATTGGTGGTCTGTTATTTTCTTTGACCTTGACTTTGTATGTCATTCCAGCGATGTATTCTTATTTGAATCGCCAACATTCCATAAAATCGGAAGAAGATATTATGGATCATCACGAAGAAGAGGAGACAAACAAGCAAAATACTGAGGGGGGCGTTTTAGTTGAAATGCCCTAATTAATGAGGAATGATAAATTATAAATGATGAATAATCTATGGTTCGGTAAACTTTTAAAGTTTCTCAAACCTTAGATTGCTATATGTTAATTCATTGAAAATCAATTTTTTATGAGAATAATACTTTTATTAAGCATACTTCTATTTAGCTTCAAAATCAATGCACAATTGCCAAATTTAACACTTGAAGACGCGATCAATGTGGCTTTAAAAAACAACTTTGGTATCCAAATGGGACAAAATGATGCAACCATTGCACGTAACAATGTGACAAAGGGCAATGCAGGTTTTGAGCCGAACCTAAATTTAGTTGTTACCGAAAACCCGTCAATGGGCTTTTTGAATCAAAAGTTGGGAAATGGAACAGAAGC
>JAYTMI010000021.1:0-3679 GCA_043728625.1 Saprospiraceae bacterium
TTATCTTTATGGTTGGTAATGATTTGAGTCAAAGCTTGTTGTGCTTTGTCCAATTGATTCAAATTCATATAAGTGATGCCAATTTCAAGCAAAGAAGCAGCAGCAAATTCTGAATTTGGATAGTTCGATGTCAGTTTTTCCAAAGTAATCAACTTGTCAACATTGCTGCCTTTCAGACCTTGAATGATGCCTTTTTGATACAAAGCATAGACAAAACCTGAATAATTTTTGTTAATCGCTTCATCATAAAAACGAATGGCATCATCGTAACGGTTGCTCTTGAAATAACAATCGCCAAGACGCAAAATGGCATCTCCTAAAACCTGGTTTTTAACATAATCGCTTGATATATAATCGTATTCCCGCTTTATGCCAGTAACAGCATTCTGGAAATAGGTCAAAGCCGTCGTATAGTTTTTCTCTTTCAAATAGTTATAGCCTTGAATATAATTAGCCATATTTAAAGAAGATTCCGCAGGTAATTGTCCAATCGTTTTAGCCATTGCTAAAAAATTACCCATATAACGTTGGCTGTTGTTATAATCTTTTAAGTCGTAATTGATATAACCCAACCAATAATTGGACATTGCTTTTGTCGTGGCATCTGGTGCATCAGTTAAACTGCGTTCAAAATAGGTTTTAGCACCGAGTTTATCACCTGCTTGATACAACTGCATACCGCGATACGCTTGTGCTTTTTGAGCAGCTTCACGCAATTTTGGCGTTTTGTTCGGTGTCAATGTAATGATACGCAAAGCCTCATCGTAGTTGCGGGTTTGCAACAAGACATCTGACAACAAACCTTGGGCTTCTGGATAATTTTTTGACGTGGAGGATATCGCTTGCAAAGCATCTACTGCTTCCTGCGTTTGCTTGAGCTCATACGCCAACTTAGCATAGTTCCACTGCGACTCCTCTTGTACTGAGGGGTCGTAAGGCATGCGAGACGCAATAGAGAAGGCATTTTTTGCACGCGGTCTATTGCCCATACGCAAATAACAATCGCCCAACAAATACATACCGTTTTGACCAATGATGGAGTTCTGACCACTCAAATTTTCCAATGATGTCGCCGCTTTATCATAATGAGCATTCCGATGTTGACAGAAACCCAATTGATAATAGTCTTCTGCACGCATATTGGCGTTGCCGTCAGCACCCTCGGCGAGGTATCTTTCCGCTTGGTCAAATTGTTTTTTCTCAAAATAGGCTTGACCAATCAATTGATTGATTTGCTTGAAGTTTTTAACCTTTGTGTCTTCAATAGCCCTCAAACCTGCTTGCAAAACTTTGTCCCAATCGCGTTGTGCCGCATATATCTGTACCAAATTGTAAGGGACAACAGCCGCATATTGCTTTGAAGAAGCCACTCTTTGAAAACTACGCGCCGCATCGTCGAGGTTGTTATCAAAAAAGGCACACATGCCATAGTAGTAGTTCGCTTCGTTGTAATACTTAAACGTGGTCAATTCTTTAACCTTAGAGAAATTCCCTTTGGCTTGTGGAAACTTCTTCTGTACGAAATAGGCATAACCCTGTTTGAAATACAACTCATCGCGTTGGTTGGACGGCAAATCAGAGGCGTTCAAAGCATTGTAAAAGTCCAATGCTTTGTCGAGTTTATTGAGATTGAAATAATAATCTCCCATCTCAATCGCTGCTTGTCCTGCCAAAGGGTCGGGCGAATAGCGTCGAATGTAGTCAAACATCAATTGTTCGCCGTTCGGTTGTCCTGAACGCACAGCCGCTTTGGCATAAAACAATTCCGCTTGCCCCCTCAGTAAACGAGCTTCTGGCTCTGGTGCAGGGCGTAACTGGGTGAGTGCGACGTAAAACTCTTGCATCGCTAAATTGTAGATTCCTTTGTCGTAAAAATCCATACCGCGCTTATATGCAAGGTTGGCTTCCGTAAAAACCGTCGTCGCTTGGGCGAAGATTTCGGAACTGAGACACACGACAAACAACAGGCTCAAAAGCAGTTTTGGCTTCATAGTTGTTCGATAGTTAGGTTTTTGTTTAAATAGGACTTCTTCTAATGGTTTCATTGTCAAGAAGTTAGTGAATTAATGCAGCAAATTTTAACATTTAAACGTGAAACAACAAATTATCGTCTATGATTCTTCAACTCTTTGGAAAAAAATTGATTTTTTTAGACCACAGATGACACTGATGCGACTGGTTTTCACTGATTTTTTCTGTTTACACATAATAATCAAAATAAAATCAGCGTAAATCAGTCGCATCAGTGTCATCTGTGGTCTAAAAAAAATCATCCATGCAGCGCAGGTTTTTTATCATTCGTAAATATCTTCCGTTTCATTTGTGGTTTCAGTCCGAAATTAAGCAATAAACCAACTTCTATGGGCGTGGCTTTTAAATAGTTTAACAATTGAGCTTCATGCTCTTCACACAATGTTTCAGCCGCTTTCAACTCTAAAATAACTTTTTCTTCGACAATGATGTCCGCTTTATAATCACCGACTTCTTCGCCTTCATAATACACTTTAATTTCAATTTGCCTTTGCGCGTTAAACCCTATTTTCTTTAATTCAACCACCAATGCTTTTTCATATACCTTTTCTAAAAAGCCATATCCCATTGTGTTATAAACTTTATAAAAAGCCTTGATGATTTGTTCCGTAATCTCCGAATGTAAAAATGTACTGTTTACCATAATCTTTGGTTTTTGAAAATGAAATAATAATGTTAATAAAGTTCAAGGTATGTTGAAACTGTCTATTTTGCATCATACCCAAAAATATTTATTATTCACGTATTTTTTTTGACCACAGATGACACGGATGCGACGGATTTTCACGTATTTTTTTATCCTGATTTTTCTTTGATTATGTTAGAAAAGAAAATCAGAGCCAATCCGTCGCATCCGTGTCATCTGTGGTCAAAAAAAACAAAATCAGAAAAGAAATCAGTGAAAATCCGTCGCATCCGTGTCATCTGTGGTCTAAAAAAACAAAATCAGAAAAGAAATCAGTGAAAATCCGTCGCATCCGTGTCATCTGTGGTCTAAAAAAAACTAACTTTGCGACCTTACTAAAGCTTTTTTTAAGAAAAACATCCAACAACTATGGCAAGACCGCCAAAAGCAGGCAGCAAACCCAATAAAAAAAACGGCGACGACAACGTGACACCGTTGATGCGCCAATACTTTGAATCAAAAGCCAAATATCCAGATACCATTCTCCTCTTTCGCATCGGTGATTTTTATGAGACTTTTGGGGAAGATGCCATAGTCGCTTCACAAGTTTTAGGGATTGTTTTAACGGCTCGTAACAATGGCGGGACTGATGTCGAATTGGCGGGTTTTCCGCACCATTCTGTTGATAATTATTTACCAAAGCTCGTCCGCGCAGGTTATCGCGTTGCTATTTGTGAACAATTGGAGAAACCCGTTCCCGGTAGGGTGGTGCGGCGCGGCGTTGTAGAGGTTATTACGCCTGGGGTAACGTCTGATGATAAATTATTAGACCAAGGACGCAACAACTACTTAGCTGCTTTGGCGGTGTCTAAAAATGAAGTTGGCATTGCTTTCTTAGATATTTCAACGGGAGAGTTCCTCGTTACTGAGGGGGATTGGGCGTATGTCGAAAAGGTGTTTCAAACCTTTCAACCAGCCGAAGTGTTGTTCCAAAAAGGTCAAGCCAAAGATTTTCAAGAGCGT
>JAYTMI010000022.1:0-3973 GCA_043728625.1 Saprospiraceae bacterium
TATTGTTTTGAGCATTATTGACTTGAAATTTTGGTTACGCATTGAAAATAAATATCCAGAATATTATGAATTTAAACGCTGGGTTTTAGAGCCTGCCAAACAAGAGTTAGAGCAATACACCGACATTCGATTTACTTACGCAGAAGCCGAAAAAGAAGGCAAAAAGATCCTCAGCCTTGAATTTACCATCTACGACAACGAACCCAAAGAGCAACCGACTTCACTCAATTTGTTGTCCAATATAGACGAGCGTTTGGGATTATCGGAGCCAACACCCACCAAATCACTCCAAACAGACCCCTCTGTAAAAAAGGATACAAGTCCAGTGGGGTCGGCAAAAAAGGCAAAATTGGAGTCTTTGACCCGTGTACAGCGCAAGGCATACGATTTTTTGACCGAAAAAGGCATCAACAGCACTTTCGTTTTGGACACCATATTTACACATCAAAAAGTGAATTATGAACCTTTGAAAGGTTTTGAAGACTTGTTTTTTCAAGCCATGTGGTCATTTTTCGATGCTAAAAGTCAATCAAAGCAAAAAGCGGGGGCGTTTGTCAATTGGTTCAAAAGTGGAAAATTGACCGAAGATGGACTTCATGCACGGCTACTCGAAAGTGTTTTAGAAAGGCGTAAAACGATGAAAGACAGCGAGTTAGAAGAACGTTTTTCGATGGCACAGAATTTAAAAACAACGACCAATGGAAAACCAAAGGTTGTTAATACAACAATACCGTCTCAAACGCCTGAATTGTTCAATTATACTGAGGGGGTCAAAATCGTAACACCTGACAACGCTGCAAAGAAAGATTTTTCACTCATGAATGAGACGATGAATCGGATTTTGAAAAAACAAGCAACGCCTTCACCTACATTCGATTTTGAGGATTTCAAAAAAGAATATGGCGAACAGTATCAAGCTGCCCTCGACAAAGCAAAAGAGGATTACAAGAAATTTTATGCAGAAATGGGCAATCAAACCCTTGATTTGGACAAATATAGTGAGAGTATTGAGCATAGGGCTAAGGAATATTGTCGGGATTGGTTGAAGGAAGCACAGGCTGAATTGAAAGGTTAATTTTTTGAATTTATATCTTTATGTCTTTACATCTTTATTTTATAATGTATTGAAAATGAATTAGTTTTTTTACTTTGGAATCGGAAAATTGAGGTATTCGCATTAAGCGAAGGACTGAATATGAAATACTTTTAGCCGTTTTATTTTTAATATTTTGATAAAAATGAACTTACAAAAATAGTAAAATGAGTAAACGTAAAATTACAGTTCAAGGAGCTGAAATCACACTTATAGAAAGCAACGAATCTGATTTTATTTCGCTAACAGATATGGCAAAAGGAGCGGGCGGAAATGAACAGTTTATTTATAACTGGATGCGGACGCGCTACTCCATAGATTTCATGGGGCTTTGGGAAAGCCTTCATAACCCGAGTTTTAAACCTCTCGAATTCGAGAGGTTTAAAACTGAATCTGGAACGAATACTTTTTTGATGACACCTAAGAAATGGGTAGATGCAACAGCTGCCATAGGTATTTTCTCGAAAGCAGGTAGATATGGCGGTGGCACATTTGCTCATCGGGATATTGCGTTTGAATTTGGTTCATGGCTTTCTCCTGCTTTCAAGCTCTATTTGATAAAAGAATTTCAAAGGCTTAAAGAAGAAGAGAATAATATTAAAGGTTTGGAATGGAATTTACGGCGAAATCTTTCTAAAATTAATTATCATATTCACACTGATGCTGTTAAAAGCTATTTGATTCCACCCCGTTTAAAGCAAACGAAAGGCGAAGGTGTTATTTATGCAAATGAAGCAGACTTGTTGAATCTTGCTCTATTTGGAATGACTGCTAAAGTGTGGAAACTTAATAATCCACAAATGAAGGGCAATTTGCGCGATTATGCCTCACCAGAACAGCTTGTCGTGTTGGTGAATTTGGAAAACCTTAATGCCGAATTTATAAAGCAAGGATTAAATTCAGAGGAGCGTCTTAAAAGGTTAAACGATATTGCTATTCAGCAAATGAATATTTTAGTAACAGTTTCTAACAAGTTGCTTAATGGGTAAATAGATAATGGTGTTTTGAATAACGAGAAGTAATCGTAAAATTGAACTGTCAACAAAATATCGACATTTCAAAATAAACCATTCAAAAATGATAATACGAATCTCAATCCTATTTATCCTTTCCTTTTTTGGAAACGTCTCTTTATTTGGGCAAAATCAAAAACGTCGTTAAAAATATGCCCAGATGGAAAGCTGGACGACAAAACGGTAAAAAAGTTAGAGTAGCACTTTCTTTACCCATACATATAAGATGGGAATAATGCAAAAGTTTAGAAAAACCCTCGCCGTAAAGAATCAAAAAGTCTAATCAAATTATTCTAAATCAATTATTTATGAAACTAAACATAACCGTAAACAACAAGCCCACAAGCGTCGAGGTTGACCCAAATATGCCTTTGCTGTGGGTGATACGGGACGAAGTCAAACTGAAAGGGACGAAATTCGGCTGCGGGAAAGCCTTGTGTGGCGCATGTTCGATGCTCGTTGATGGCGATTTGGTTCGCTCGTGTTCCTATCCTGCTCAATTAGCTGAAGGCAAAAAAATAATAACTATTGAAGGTTTGTCGCCCGATGAAGCGCATTTGCACCCTGTTCAACAGGCTTGGATGGATATTCAAGTGCCGCAATGCGGCTATTGTCAACCTGGGTTTATGATGGCGGCTGCCAAATTGTTGGAAGAAAAACCGAACCCGACGGAGGATGATATTAGGAACAGTATCACCAATATTTGTCGTTGCGGCACACATCCACGTATTATAAAAGCGATTCAGAAAGCGGCTGTTTTGAAGCAGCAAGGTTTAATAAAGAAGTAAAGATATAAAGATGTAAATCTGCTAAAAACAATAAAATGTCAACAGAAAATAAAGAAAATACACCTAAAAAGAAGTTTTCAAGACGGAAGTTTCTCACCCGTGCAGGTATCGGTTTGGCGGGTACTGCTGCTTTGTTGTACTTTGGACGCTCGCCAATTCGACGTAAAATAAGCGGTTTTACGGCTGAAATGGACTTGCCTTCGGGCATTTTGAATTTCGATGCGGGTATGTGGTTTGAGGTCAATGCCGACAATACGATTACTCTAAAATCGCCAAAAGTGGAGATGGGGCAGGGCATTTTTACAGGTTTTGCGATGTTGGCTGCGGAGGAATTGGATGTGGCTTTGGATAAAATCAAAGTTGTTCATGCCACTACTTTAAACGGGGCAGCAGATTTAGCTGGTACAGGCGGTAGTTCTACGACAACATCTTTATATAAAGATATAAGGATAGTGGCGGCAACATTGCGCGAAACATTGAAATTGGCAGCTTCAAAAATCTGGAATGTTGACCCCTCAGTAATTGCTACAAAAGAGGGCGTTTTGTCAACAGGTGATAAGAGTATGACGTATGCCGAATTAGCGAAGCAAACAACCGATTGGACAGCCGCAAAAACACCCGCTTTGCGCCCTGAATCTGGCTTTAAATACGTGGGAACAGAGCAAAAAAGGCCTGATTTGAAAGATAAAGTCTTGGCAAAACCCATTTATGGCATTGATACGGACTTGCCAAATATGGTTTATGGTGTAGCTTTGTACAGTCCTTATATCGGTGGTACGTTGAAAAAAGTAGATGTGAGTGAAGCCAAAAAATCGGCTGGCGTGATAGATGTTTTTCCTTATGAAGACTGGGTTGGGGTGGTGGCAAATAACCGTTATGCGGCTGAAAAGGCAGTCGAAAAAATCAATGCAGAGTGGGATTATGCTGCAAAATACAGCACAAAAGACGTGTTAGATACCATAACGGTTGGTAAAGGTAATGAAGTAAACGTCCAAAAACACGGCGATACTGAGGGGGTGCTGAATGATAAAGTTTCTCATTTTTTGCAAAGTGAATACCGCACGGCTTTGGGTGCTCAT
>JAYTMI010000023.1:0-9284 GCA_043728625.1 Saprospiraceae bacterium
TTATCGCCATCCTTGGGGAAGACTGATAAACGTACAAATGTAAAATCTTGATTTACAACTCTTTATAAACCCATTTGCACAAACAAACCCGATATTTCGCAAGAAGTATCGGGTTTTGTTTTTTTATCAAGCATTTATTTTGGAATTTTGAATCCAATTTACTACTCGATAACTAAGCTTTTATCAACATAAAAAAATTCTCCTTTTTTTTGTACCGTTGCCGTAACTGTAAATTTATCGCCTCTCTTTAGCTTTTTGACGATTTGTTGCATCTCTTTTGTGATACTACCTCTACTTTTAGCATCTGAATATCTACCACGACGTTCCCGTTCAAACAGTAATTCGTTGATTTCCAAAGTATTACCCGTTTCATCGCGAATGGTTATGGGTATCAATAAATGGTTGAAAAGCATTTTACGATCAGTCTTTGCACCTTTTATGCGCCCCCAAGTCAGTTGAAAACCATTGGAAAGTTCTGATTCATCTTTTCGCATAAATCGAATGGGTAACGTCATTTGCACTTTTGTTGGATTACTATTCAATCGCGCAGGTTCCCAGTCGGGCATGGCTTTGATAACGAGCAAAGCTGCTTCATTTTGCTCATTGGACAACCCCCTCAGTATGGTTGGTTCCACGACCTTCCCACGCTCATCAACTGAAAAATTGATGTAAACAGACCCTGTTTCTTCCGATTTTTGAGGGATTTCAAGATTTTTTGAAATAAAAGAGACCAATGCTTGATTAGAACAATTCCGTTTCTCAACTGAGCCTTCGGGTGATGATTTGCACCCTTTGAAATACGGCATTTGGTCAACTTGAATAGCTGGTTCTGCCGTTTCGACGCCAGCATTAGGCATGGGCAGACTATCTGTCTGTCCATGAAGTGGAATATATAAAAACAGAGAAAATGCTAGAATGAGTGGTTTTCTTAACATCGTGTATAGAGTTTTAATATAAATCAGAACGGAAATAGGTTTTTAAGCTACATACAAAAATATTGCCGATTGAAAAATAGTCAACCCAAATACGATTCGGATTGACCATTTTTAACTTTTCAGGACAAATTAAAGCAATTCTATCTTATTTTTCTTTCATAAACTGTTCATACGTCTTAATACTGAGGGGTTGCTTTCCAGATTGTAACAAGGCATCATTTAGTTTTTTCATTGTCAAAACATAACCCTCAAACTTAGCTTTGACTTTTCCACTCACTTCTCCTTCAAAATATTTCAATCTTTCAAGGCTGCCTTCTGAGGGTTTTCCAGGATAGCTAACGATTTTATAGTAAGCCTTTGACAATTCTTCGCGGAGATTTTCTTCTGATGCCACATAAAAATCGCCGTCGAGGGTGGTCAAAGTGGCATTGTATTTTTTCAAATCTGTTGCAAAATCTTCAAGCTGTTTGCCAAGTTTTTTATCTGTAACCTCTTTTGCCAATTTTTCGGCTTGCTCGTACATCGTTTTATTTTGATAAAAATAATAGCCCAATTCGTTCAAAAGGTTGTATGAACGAATCGTTGCATCATACCTTGCTTTACGGTCAATGGGCGAGAAAGGACAATCATCTGAAAATTTTATATCAAATGAGCCAGGATATTCCTCTTTCCCTTTCACAATTTTAAAAGAATATTTACCTTCAGGAAGACTTGGAGGGAAAGCACCTCGACCCAAAGCCTCTTGATTCGTCGTCGGTGCTTGTTTTGGGAAAGGCAATAAGGGTGTAATTTCAACCACATTGATACCCGCCGACTTGCCGCCCGGTGCGCTTTGAACGAGTTTACCCGTGGCATCATAAATATCTATGCGCAAGTCGCCAAAGCTGTGTCGTTTTTTCTGATAATAAACGATTTGAATATTTGATTCAGGGTTTTCACCATTGAAATGACCCGCGCCATCGAAACCCATTGACGTAGCATTTCTAAATTTGTAAATTTTAGGTTTTGTCTCAAATACATAAAAGTCTTTATCTATAATATCTTTAGACAAAAGGCGTAAAGGACTCAAATCATCTAAAATAAAAATACCACGACCATGTGTTGCGATGATTAAATCGTTCTCTTTTGGATGAATGACCATTTTCATCACTGCCGTTTTAGGGATATTGTTTTTGAAAATTTTAAAACTTTTACCACCATCAAGCGATATATAAAGCCCCATTTCAGTGCCTAAAAACAATAATTCTCGGTTTTTCAAATCCTCTATAAGGCAATGCGCATACGATTCGACCCCCTCAGTATTTAAGGCAATCCAAGAGTTTCCAGCATCCGAAGTTTTTAAAACGTAAGGTTTCAAGTCACCTGAACGATGTCCGTCAATGGTTACATAACACGTATTTTTGTCATAATGACTGGGTTCAATATTACTCACCCAAAGCCCAAAAGGAACTTTGAGGTTTTTCGTCAGATTACTCCATTTTTTGCCACCATCCATTGTCAATTGCAGATTGCCATCATCTGTACCACACCAAATTTGATTGACATCAAGGGGTGATTCGGCTATTTGTACAATCGTCGTATTTGTTTCTGCACCTGACCAATCGGGGCTTAAACCGCCTGATTTCCGCACCTGTCTTTTAGGGTCATTAGTTGTCAAATCAGGAGATATTTTTTTCCAAGTATCGCCCATATCGTCGCTGCTGAATAGGTATTGACTGCCTAAATACATTCGATTCGGGTTGTTTGGGCTTACTAAAATGGGTGAATTCCAATTCCAACGGTAATCGGGTTCACCTGTTTTTGCAACAGGTTTTATTTCTTTCAAAGTACCATCAGCTTTGTTGTGGCGCACCAAATCACCACCTTGAGACTCCGAAAACACAATGTTTTTGTTCTTTGGGTGCCTAAAAACATAAAAACCATCGCCATAACTCGACATCATCCAGTCTTGATTTTTGACTCCCCCGCCATTCTCATTGGGTGCATACCAAGAGCCATTGTCTTGCAAACCACCATAAACGTTATAAGGGTCTTCATCATCAATCGAAACATGATAAAATTGGGCGAGTGGTAAGTCCTCACAATGTTTCCACAAATAACCACCGTCTTGTGAAATATAAGCACCACCATCGCACCCCAAAATAATGCGTTTATTGTTTTTAGGATCAATCCAAAAACAGTGCATATCGGCATGAACGCCACTTTGAATGGAGCGAAAAGTCACCCCTCCGTCTTCACTAATGATGCCTTGATAGCCTGCTTTTATCACCTTTTTTTCGTTTGAAGGGTCAACAACGATGCGCGCGAAATAGAACGGACGTACGGTGACATTGAAATCGGCATTCGTCTTTTTCCATGTCGTACCACCATCATCTGAACGATAAAAGCCTTTTTCAGAAACCGCTTCTGCTTCAACACAGGCGTAAACGGTTTTAGAATTTGACGGCGCAATAGCAACGCCAATGCGTCCAAGCATTGAAGTTGGGAAGCCACCTGTTGTCACTTTTGACCAGTTTTTCCCACCATCGGTTGATTTATAGAGTGCAGAGCCTTTGCCGCCCGAGTTAAAGAAGTCGGGACGGCGGCGATGTTCCCACATAGAGGCATATAATACTGAGGGGTTGTTCATGTCCATCACCAAGTCTGCGCAGCCTGTTGTTTCGTCAATATAAAGGATTTTTTCCCATGTTTTGCCAAAATCTGAAGACTTATAAACGCCGCGTTCTTTTGAATCAGACCACAATGCGCCCTGAACACCGACATAAATTTCGTTTGAATTATTAGGATTGATTTGAATGGCACAAATGCGTTCAGAGTTGGGTAAACCTTTAAATTCCCAAGTTGAGCCACCATTTTTGCTCACATAGATGCCTGTGCCGACACCCACCGAGTTGCGTACCCAAACCTCGCCTGTACCTACCCAAACGGTATCTGGATGCGCTTGGTCAACTGCAATATCGCCAATCGCTTGTGGATAATCGTCAAAAACAGGTCTGAAACTGGCACCGCCACTATTTGATTTCCAAACACCACCGTTGGCACCACCGACGTAAAGAACCTCGGGTTTGGTATTCACACCTTCCACATCGGATACACGACCTGACATAACTGCTGGTCCAATCGAACGCGCACGTAAGCCACCAAAGCTCACTGAAAGGACATCAGCATTCGGTTTAACTTCTGGATTTTGACCAAAAACATTGAGAACCAATGCGTTAGCAAGAAAAAAGAGTGTTGTTTTTTTCATAATATTAAATAAACCTATTTGGTTAAAAATTAGGAATAGCATTTTTTTATAGTAAGGGTTGAAAAGCGACACGAAAATTAGATAATAAAGAGACCTAACCTATTAAATTCGACTAAAATAGCTTTTTTTTCGAAATGCGTAATTGGAGACGTTTTGTCTTGGCGAAAACATGGATGTATTTGTTTTTAGAATGTTATAACCATATATTAGTCTGAATGCTATAATTTTATTTCACTTTTGAGGTTTAGAATGCAAGACGCAGAATAAAATTTGATATTTTGCACCCCCTCAGTATTTTTACTAAAGAAAGCAGCTATTAAGCTGATAATGGCGTTTATGAAACAGGTACATTAAAGTAATGAAGGTGTTTTATATCCGACTAAAATCATACTTTTACTCAACACACCAATTACTAAGGACTAAAAATGGATTTAACACTCCAGTGGGAGCATAACGAGCGCGGACTTATCGAAGCTTGTATAGCAAGAGAGCGATGGGCGCAGCAACGGCTATACCAAGAGTATTACCCGAAGATGATGGGTGTTTGTATGCGCTACGCGAACAATGACGATGATGCACTCGATATTTTGCATGAAGGTTTTATAAAAATATTCAAGCATATCTCATCCTATCAACCAGGAACTTCGTTGTCGGCTTGGATTCGGCGCATTATGGTCAATACGGCGATAGATTATTATCGAAAAACCGTTCGCCGACGCACCGAAGACCTTGAAACGGCGTATAATCTAAGCAGTTCAGATGCCGATGCGATAAGTCAATGCACTGAAAAAGACATCTTAACTGCCGTTAAAAAACTAACCCCAGCGTATCGTGCCGTTTTTAATATGTATATTATTGAAGGCTTTTCGCATCGAGAAATTGCTGATCAATTAGGCATAACTGAAAGTACCTCGCGCTCGAACCTCGTGAAAGCGAGACTAAAATTACAAGCTATATTGACTGGAAATTTTGACTTGGACAAAAATGGAAATGAAGGATAAGGAACAACATATTATAGATACAACGGTTCGTCAAGTGCTTGAAAATCTTGAAATACCGTATGTCGCTGACCATTGGCAAATAATGGCAGATAAATTAGGTGCACTTGACACAGGAGAAGCTGAATTTGATAATAATTTAGCTGATAAACTGAGGGGTATTGAAGCACCATATATCGCTGACCATTGGCAATTAATGGCGGATAAATTAGGTGTAATTGATACCGACGAAGCTAAATTTGATAATAGTTTGGCAGATAAACTGAAGGGGATTGAAGCACCTTATGTGGCAGCAAATTGGGCGGATATGTCAGCTCGACTTGATGACTTGGATGATTCAGAGACAAATTTTGATGCTTTGTTAAGCCAACGTTTGGAAAATTTACAAGTAAAATATCAACCGAGCCATTGGAATTATATGGCTCAACAGATTGAAGAGACGTTCTCTTGGCGTGCAAAAGTTGTTAGATATAAACTGGTTGAGGTAGCATTGGTTTTATTGACACTCTTCACAGTAGGCAATATGCTCGATTTGCCTTTCGACTCTGATTATTCAAATACAAACAATACAGGTCTAAAAGTTGAAAAAACTGAAAAGACAAAGAACAACGATGTGAAAAAAGCTGCGCCTGAGAAGGTTAAGGAAACTAAATCATTTAATAACCCGATAGATTGGCGCACGCGCACAACGTTGCCTAATAATACAAAGCTTGAACAAAATGGTGTTAACAAACCAATAGCGGCTTCTAACAGCACACCTTTAGATGTAGCTTCTAATGCAGACATTGTTAAATTGAATAATATTGTCGGAAAAGATCCCTTCAATAATGTTATTAACACCGTTATTAACAATGATGTTAATAACAATTTAGAAGTTAGAGAGCCAACAGTAGTTTCATCGCCTAATGTCGTCATTACTCAATCAGTGAAAAATACTGATCCGAAGGATTCCTTTGGAATGGGAGACATTTTTAATAAACTACCATTGAAAAAGGTTTTGGTTCTTGGTAAAGTAAAAGAAGAGCAACCTATTGATAATCACCCGGATATTGTAGCTACTTCGACGGTTCTACATCCTATGGATATTTTGAAACCGAGCCTTTTGAATACCCGTTTCTATGATGAAAATGTGACTTTCCCTACTTATGTAGAGAAAAAACCAAAGTGGCGGCTCAATATTTTTGGCTTGCCGATAGCGGATATGGTGTCGTACAATTATTCTTTGAAAAGAACTAAGATAACAGAAAGGGAAATAGCCGCTAATTTAGGTGCTGGGATTGCTTTTGGTTATAATAAAGGTAGGTTTGAAATCGAATCGGGCTTGACATATTTGGATAAAAAATATGGTTTGCCTAATGTTGAAGTCATTAAAGGTACTTTCAGGACTTTATATACCATTGAGAAACCACAGAACTTGCATTTAAGTATTGTTAGCATACCCCTCAGTGTCAACTATACGGCTAAGGAAACAGCGCGGTGGCGTTTTTATGCACGGGTAGGTACGGCGTTAAATACAATTATTAAATCCAAAGAAGAGCAATTTGTAGAGACATCAAATAATTCTAATGCATCCGCACCGACACCAAATAATTATAGTGAATATGAACCCAATGTTTATCCAAAAGGTATTTTTGAAAAAGATTTTTTTAAAGATGGTAAGTGGTATGGAGGGTTCAAAGAGAATGCTTATTTGACAGCAAATGCAGGTCTTGGTGTTGAATACAGGTTGACAAATAAGCTAAACATCTATGTACAACCGACTATAGACTATCATTTTAGCAAAAATGGTATTGGTAGTTTGAATGACCGTATTAATTCCTTTAATGTTCAAGGTGGGGTTAAAATGAATATCAAATAGTCCCTGAAACATTGAAAAGCGTGAGCGTGTAAATAAAAAACATGGATCATCCCGAATTTTGTAACAACGAAATTCGGGATTTTTTTGCATCAATTTTACAGAAAAAAAAACCACCTAAGTAGTTGAAGTTAAAAAAACAGGAAAAATGATTTAGGCGAAACTGATAGAAAATTGGTCGCCAAACTTGCAAAGAATATTCGTAACAGCGTTAGAAAGTGTGTCACAGTCTAAATATTCATTTTGATAGCTTCTTTAAACTCATCTATTATCAGGAAACAATTTAAAGCAGTTTTTAACCAACCAAAGCAATAATCTTTTCCTCTATTTTCTCAAACTCAAACCCCCTCAGTATCCGCGTCATTTTAGCTTGAATATCGGCATTACACAAATTACCAATCGTTCCTTCGTGCGTGTGCTCCACGACTTTATCCGTTGTAAAAGTTTGATTTTCAACAGATTCACCAATTTGTTTATACGCATCTCGGAAAGGGACACCCCTCAGTACGAGGCGATTGACTTCTTCCACCGTAAACAGATATTTGTACTTGTCATTGTCCAAAATATTGTCTTTGACTATGATGTGTTTCATCATAAACTCCGTCATTGCCAACACATTTTTGACCTCATCGAGCGCAGGAAATATCACTTCTTTCAGTAATTGGAAATCGCGATGATAGCCACTCGGCAAATTGCTTGTCAGCAAAGCCACTTCCGAAGGCAGACTTTGCAAACGGTTCGCTTTGGCACGTATCAACTCAAAAACATCTGGATTTTTCTTGTGTGGCATGATGCTCGAACCTGTTGTTAATTCAGGTGGCAAAGTAATAAAATCAAAATTTTGATTGATATACAAAGTAATATCCATCGCCAGTTTCGATAATGTATGACCCAAAGCCGCCAAACCAAAAGCAACAAATTGCTCCGATTTACCCCGCCCCATTTGAGCCGCCACAACATTATAATTCAAATCATCGAAGCCCAAAAGCTCCGTCGTCCGCCTTCTGTTTATCGGCAAACTCGAACCATAACCTGCTGCTGAACCCAATGGATTTTGGTTCACAATTTTAAAAACCGCTTGCCACAGCTGCACATCGTCCGTCAGAGTCTCGGCATAAGCCCCAAACCACAAACCAAAACTCGAGGGCATGGCGACTTGTAAATGCGTATAACCAGGCAAAAGGATATTTTTATACTTTTCACTTTGCGCAATTAAGGTGTCAAACAACGAAGTCACCCCCTCAGTAACTGAACGAATTTCGGAACGGAAAAATAGTTTTAAGTCAACCAAAACTTGGTCATTACGACTGCGGGCAGAGTGAATACGCTTGCCCATATCGCCTAATTGTTGCGTTAACAAAAATTCGACTTGCGAATGTACATCCTCGACCCCTTCAGTAATTTCGAATTTTTCAGCCACTGCATCGCGGTAAAGCTGCTTCAAAACGACGCTAAGTGCTTGATATTCAGCATCTTCGAGTAGCCCTACTTCCGAAAGCATTTGTGTGTGCGCCAACGAACCGAGTATGTCGAAAGGCGCAAGACGCAAATCCATTTCACGGTCACGCCCAACTGTAAATACCTCAACTGCTTGGTTGGTAGAAAAGTCTTTTTGCCAAAGTTTCATAATGGGTATTAATTGGTAATTAAAAAAAGTGATGTCTTATTTTTGAGACGCAAAGTTCACCTTTTTGATGTAATTTTGAACATACTCGTAGAATATCTTAGCATAGACAAATATATCTTATGTTTTATCTCTATAAATAAAATACCAAAAATACCTTAAAAATCGTGTTTTTACCCTTGATTTTTTCAAAAAAAAAGAGAAACCTTTGCACATCCTACCTGTGAACTGTTGCTGAAACATAAATCAACTATTTTTTGCAACCGAACTTACACAATCACTTCATTTTTTCGACAATATTTTTGCTGGGCTTAAGACTCAGTGAGGTAATATTTCTACTCAATTTATTAAACTTTAGACAATGCTTATTTTTGGAATCAAAACTTACTGTACTATCCATTTCAAATATCACAACAATGTGTTTTAATTTATATCAGCGCAGTCTTTCAATGAAAGGTTTCGTCCCTGTATTTCCCTATATACCAACTGATTATGAGAGAACAATGGACTTATAACCTCTTCCAGACCCGAATTGTAACCCATGTCGCCTCCTTCGGGAGGCAAAAATATATTTGATTAAGAGGTGAAAGGAAAGCGGTGTAAGTGATTTACTAAAGCAACGACA
>JAYTMI010000024.1:0-4742 GCA_043728625.1 Saprospiraceae bacterium
TCAGTCTTCCCCAAGGATGGCGATAACTTTCCAACCCCATTCTGCTTTAGCTTTATTGTAAGACAAAAGCGATAAAGCACGGAGTTGTTGTCCATCATATAGGCGGTGACGCTTAACCAAATCTGGTCCAACATAAATATTACTTGGTTTCATAAAACCAAAATCACGACCATAAGGAATTTGAATGGTCTCTTGAATGACTTGGCAAATATCCTTAGGCACTTTATCTTTTTCGTAACGAGAGCCGACGACTTTCGTAATTTTGACACCTTCTTTCATCTCTTCTTTGAGTTTCAGAGCCAAAATATCGCCTACTTTTACTTTCATCATAGCACCTTTCAAATTGGCTTTACCGCCAATTTTCTTATCAACAGCATAGAAGAAGACAGCGCGTTCTGGGTCAACATGCGTGACGATTGCGATTTGCTCAGGTAAGTCAGCATAAAGCATTTGGTCAGCACGACCCGCATTACGACCATAAAGTATCTTATTGTGTTGCGGCATTCGGGCATGAAGAAACCAATCAGAATCACGATATTCTTGAACAATAGGTGACAATTTGACTTTCTTCTTCTTCCGCGTCAGTATGATTTGGTTGATTTCATATTTCGCTTCAGAAAGATAATTCATTTTGACTAAAAGCGTCACAAATGATTCACGTACATGAGCCGCCAATTCTCCTTGAGCTGGCAATAGGAAAGCTTTACAGAAACAAGAAAGGGCATCTTGCTCTTTGCCTTCCATCATGAGGCTTTCTGCCAACGACGCCCAAGCCCAAAACGCATTATTCTGAAATTTCAATATGTGAATAAGCTCCATCTGAACACGTTGCGTTTTGCCGAGTTGCGACATAAGCAAGGTTCTAGCATAAGGCAACCATACATTTCTTGGCAATCTTTCTAAAACAGCTTCTAAAAGTGGCAAAAACTCTTGCGAGTACGCCTTTGCTTTTGTAACGGTTTCAGCATCTTTGCTCCGCATTGAATTCAACAAAACACGGCTGTACGAAAGATAAGCACGTTCGCAAAGGCTCGGAATTTTTTGTTGTTGATTCGTTTCAAACGGCTCATAGTCTTCGTCTCGGAAATTATCGAAATTCCATCCGTGTAGAAAATCTAATAAATCAACGCCTTCAACGTCTTTGAAATACAAAGCAATACGCAACATTTGAGCGTGCAAATTGCTTGGACCCAGGATTTCAAAGCTTTTGTATAGGTTAAAGCATTTATTGACTAAATCAATATCTGGATCAGGCTTCGGAGCCAATTCTGCTAGCAAGCGATACAAACACCAGCCAACATTGACATAAGCCACTTTCAAGTCCTTAATCGTCGTCAAAACCTCTTCATAGATAGCCAAAGCTTCGAGGTTTTTGCCCGATTTACTGAGCTTGTTGGCTTCCTGCATACGCGGAAACTCTGGGTGGATCTTACGTTGATATTCTTTGAATTGCTCGTGAAGAGGATCGTCTTCGGGTAATTCCAAAGCGTAATAATTACTATACCATTTTATGGCAGCATCAGAATCACCGTCTGTAAAGTCGGATACCATTTTCGCATAGTAAACATGAGCAGCAGCACGTTTTGCGTCGAGATCATCTGGTGATTTTTCGAGGGCTTTACGCACAACTGTCAGGGTTTCGTCGGTTTTGCCAGCTTCCAGCATGGCTTGTACTTCTTCTAAAAAGTTCATAGTTGTACTGAGATTAAAAATAAAAATGTGAGTTGCTACTAAATTACAATTAAAAAAGCGTTCTAAAATTTTGATTATCAATCAATTAAAAGGAAAATTTCTTCGTTATGAAAAAATCGAACGCCTCCACAAAACTCTTTTTTGATATTTTCACGAATGATTATCCGTCAAAATTTCCGACAAATATAATGCTTTGATTCTAAAACCAAAACGAATAGTTTAACAATGTTTTAATAAAGATTTTTTTCAAAACGCTAAATAACACTTTTAGATTCATTCCGAATGGTTTTTTATTCCTTTATTGTTTTTAAAAGACAAAATAGCCATTCGTAAAGTGCAAAAATACACTAAAAGACAACTCTAATCATCGAATTTCGTAGAACAATTGTGGATTTGGGCGAGTTTATATAATTTTGACGCTCATTTTGCGGTTCTTTGCTTTTTGATTATTTATCCTTAACATATTCTTTAATAAATTTTAATTTTTTTAAATATGAAAAAAACAATTGCTTCTTGGTCTGTTGCCATTCTCTACCTCTTCTTTGTAACACCCTCAGTATAGTCACAGCAAAACACAGTAACATTGCGATGCAAACTTGACAATTGTTCAAATGTTGACTCCGTAACAATTTATTCCCCTATGGGTTTGTCTCAAAACAAAATAATATCTGTCAAACCAAATGCTTCGGGTGAATTTGTCTTCCAAGTGCCGCGTACTAAGACCCCTCAGTATTTTACGGTCGGGATGAATACAGATATGGCTAAACTAAAATATATTCTTTTAGGTACTGAAAAAGAAGTTTTGATAACTGGTCCATGTCACGACCCCTTGCAGACGCTGATTAAGCAATCCCCGGTCAATGATGCCATGGTGGACGCTCAGAAAAAATTAAATAATACAAAAATTGAAATGGGCAAAGTCTTAGCCGACTATAACCGTGATTACAGCAATGAGGCATTACGGATGGCTAATGAAAAACAAATGTTGGCAATTGATAAAAAGAAATTAGCGCTATTAGATTCTGTAAAAAAAGCGAACCCAATTGCAGGTCGTGCATTAGCGCTCGATACTTATACAAGTTTTCAAAATGACCCTAAAAAGCTGTCTTTTAAAGGTGAAATTGACTATTTTGCTTCACAATACTTTCAATATGTTGATTGGTCCGATGCAGGCATGAATGAAATGCCGACCGTTTTTGACGCTGTAAGAAATTATGCTTTAGTGCTTTTAATGCCTGAATTGAAGCTAAAAGATACGGATATTAGAAATTATTTTGACATCCTTTTGAAGGCTTCACCCGCCAAATCACAAGCCTATAAATTCAGTTTAACAGGTATTGTCGGTGCATTATTAGAGAAACAACACCCACTCATCGCCGATTTTGGCGATCGCTATTTGACTGATTATCCGCAAGATGACCCAACTGTTCGGCAGAATGTTCAGCAGTTTGTCAACTATATGCGTACAAATATGACGGATATTCCTGCGCCCGAAATTGCTCAAACCGATACAGCAGGCTTAGTACGTAAATTGAGCGATTTGAAAGGCAAAGTGGTTCTCATTGATTTTTGGGCAAGTTGGTGCGGTCCATGCCGTAAAGAAAATCCCACCGTCGTCGCTGCGTACAAAAAATATCGTGACAAGGGCTTTGAGATATTCAGTGTCAGTCTCGACCAAGACCGTTCACGCTGGATTGCTGCCATTCAACAAGACGGTTTGATTTGGTCTAATCATGTCAGCGACTTGAAATATTGGCAAAACGAAGCGGCAGGCAAATACGGCGTTTCAAGTATTCCACGCACTGTTTTAGTTGATAAAAATGGCATTATCACTAACCACAACCTTCGTGGTGAGGCATTAGAAAATAAACTTAAAGAAATTTTTGGAGAGTAGCACCCCCTCAGTAATTTTCGAATCTTAACAATACTAAATATCAAAATGGCTTATTGGCTCATTAAATCCGAACCCGAATCGTTTTCACTTGAAGATTTTCGTACTGAAAAAGTAACTGTTTGGTATGGCGTCCGCAACTATGCAGCGCGTAACAACCTCAAAGCCATGCAATTAGATGATATCTGTATTTTTTATAGAAGTGTAAAAAAGCCTGCTTGTATTGCATTGGCGCGTGTCACCCGAGAACATTATCAAGACCCGACAACAGATTTGCCTGCTTGGGTCGCTGTGAATATGGAATTGGTAGAAGAGTTTCGTACGGAGGTACCCCTCAGTACAGTGAAGGAAATTCCTGAATTGCAGAACATGGAATTGATAAGACTCAGCCGCCTTTCTGTTCAGCGTGTAACAGACGAAGAGTTTGCGTTAATCTGTAAAATGGGCAGAACAGCTTGATAGCAAGAGGCAAAAAGCAAGGGGCAAAACGTGAATTGAACGTTTTGCCCCTTGCTTTTTGCCCTTTGCCTCTTGCTATCAGGCTGTTCTGCCCATTTTAGAGATTAATGCAAACTCTTCGTCCGTTACACGTTGAACGGAAAGGCGGCTGAGTCTTATCAATTCCATGTTCTGCAATTCAGGAATTTCCTTGACTGTACTGAGGGGGACCTCTGTGCGAAACTCTTCTACCAATTCCATATCCACAGCAACCCATGCAGGCAGATCTGTTGTCGGGTCTTGATAATGTTCTCGAGCGACACGCGCCAATGCAATAGCGGCGGGCTTTTTTACACTTCTATAGAAAATACAGATATCGTCTAATTGCATGGCTTTTAGGTTGTTACGTGCTGCATAGTTGCTGACACCGTACCAAACAGTTACTTTTTCAGTACGAAAATCTTCAAGTGAAAATGATTCGGGTTCGGATTTAATAAGCCAATAAGCCATTTTATATATTTAGTATTGTTAAGATTCGAAAATTACTGAGGGGTGTTACTCTCCAAAAATTTCTTTAAGTTTATGTTCTAATGCCTCACCACGAAGGTTGTGGTTGGTGATTATACCATTTCTATCAACTAAAACGGTGCGCGGAATACTGGATACACCATATTTACCAGCTGCTTCGTTTTGCCAATATTTCAAGTCGCTGACATGGTTA
>JAYTMI010000025.1:0-3255 GCA_043728625.1 Saprospiraceae bacterium
GGCAAGCCCGATATCAGCGGTATTGACGAAGGCTTCTCTACTTATTTGCGCCAATATTACAAAGCGCAAGAATTGACAACCGACGAAGCCGTTATCGGTTGGAACGACGGTAGTATCAAGGATTACCACAATATGAAATGGTCGTCTGGCAATGAATTTATTGCAGCGATGTACTACCGTATTTTTTATCAAATTACTTTGTGCAACGAATTTATTCGTGAAACAACCGACGCTAAACTCTCTGAACGCGGTTTGAGTGGTGATACCAATATCAAAAACTACCGTGCAGAAGCCCGCTTTATGCGTGCGTTGAGCTACTGGCACGCTTTAGATATGTTTGCGAATCCGCCTTTTGTCACAGATGCCGACCCATTGGGGGCATTTTTGCCAAAACAAACCAATCGCGCTGAGCTTTTTACCTATATCGAAAAGGAATTAAAAGAAATCGAAACGCTTTTACCAGACCCGAGAGCCAACGAGTTTGGACGGGCAGATAAAGGAGCGGCTTGGACACTTTTAGCGAAACTCTACTTGAATGCAGAGGTTTATACAGGCACAAACCGTGCAACAGACTGTATCACTTATTGTAACAAAATTATTGCTGGCGGCTATACGCTTGAACCTAAGTATGAAAACCTATTCAAAATAGGTAATGACGCATCGAAAGAAGTGATTTTTGCAGTTCGTTTCGATGGTTTACGCACCAAAACTTGGGGCGGTATGACATTTTTGGTTCATGCACCAGTGGGTGGCACCATGAGAGCGGCTGATTTTGGTATCAACGGCGGCTGGGGCGGCTTGCGTACGACTAAAGATTTCGTTGCCTTGTTCAACAATTCTTCAAACGCAGTGGACTACAATGACACGCGGGCGATGTTTTATACCGACGGTCAAAAACTGGAAATTGACGATATTGGTGATTTCACAAATGGTTATGCCATCACAAAATATAAAAACATTGACCAAGCAGGCAAGGCAGGAAGTGATCCAGAAGGTAATTTCCCAGACACAGACTTCCCCATGTTCCGTTTGGCTGATGTACACTTGATGTATGCTGAGGCTGTACTGAGGGGTGGCACTGGAGGCACAACCGCGCAAGCTTTAACGTATGTCAATGCATTGCGTCAACGCGCTTACAAAACAACACGTACCGCTTTGACGGCTATCACATTGAGTGATATTATGGCTGAACGTGGTCGTGAATTGTACTGGGAAATGCACCGCCGTACGGACTTGATTCGTTTCAAAAAATTCACGGCGGCTGATTATCTATGGCAATGGAAAGGTGGTACAAAATCAGGTGTCGGCGTTGCTGAAACCTTCAATGTATTCCCAATCCCAGCAGCAGATGTCATTGCTAACCCGAATTTGAAGCAAAATACGGGGTATTAATGAATTACGAATTAATAAATTGTCATTACAAGTTCGTAATTCCTAATTCGTAATTGATCTCAAGGGGTCTATATTTTCAATAACAACAATAGTTCAAAATATAAAAAAATGAAAATTTTTAATAAAATATTGTTTCTGGGGCTGGCTTTCGTTTTGGCATGGGTCGGCTGTAAAAAAGAAGAAACACAAATCTTATTGAACCCGAATGCCAAACTTGAAGCCTCCTATTCTGCGAACACGTTGGTGCTTTTGAAGGACAATGCGGCTTTAGATGTTTTAACAGTGTCTTGGATAAAACCAGATTTTGGTTTTCCAACAGCAGCGACTTATACGCTTTATATCGACAAGAAAGGCAATAACTTCGCAAAGCCAAAAACAGTTAGCGCAGGTTCTGAGTTAAAGAAAACATTCAAAGTGTTAGAATTGAACAATATTCTGACAGATTTGGGCTTAGTCGCAGGTACTGCGGCTGATTTGGATTTCAGAGTTGAATGTCTCATCGGTGCAGCTACTAAATTGGTTACAACCATAGCCAATGTTAAAGTGACACCTTATGCAGAGAAACTGGACTTGAGCACAACTTGGGGTGTGGTCGGAGATGCGACGGCAAATGGTTGGAATGGTCCCGATTTACCGATGTATAAAACGGATGTTACAAATGAATTTGTGGCTTATGTTAGCTTAAACGCGGGGCAAATCAAGTTCCGGCAAGACAATTTATGGGCAGTAAATTTAGGTGCTACAGGTACCGTTGAACCTAATACCAACCCAAGTGGATCATTGGTGGCAGGCGGCAAAAATCTCGGTGTAAGACAAGGAACGTACAAAATCACCATGAACCCTGTCGCTTTGACTTACAAAATCGAAGCTTACTCTTGGGGTCTTGTCGGTGATGCTACGGCAAACGGTTGGAATGGTCCAGATGCACCGATGACTTATGACCCAACAGTTGACCTTTGGCGTGGCGTTGTTACTGTCAATGCAGGTCAAATCAAGTTCCGTCAAAACAATCTATGGGCTGTCAACTACGGTTCTACAGCGAGCACTGAACCAGATCCGATTATCACCACAGGTGTAGAAGGTAGTTTGGCAGCAGGTGGCAAAAACTTTAGCATTCCGAAAGGCACTTATTTAGTTACACTGGATTTGAAAAAACTCAAATATACGTGCAGACCTTATAAGCATATTGGTATCGTCGGCGATGGAGCACCAGGCGGTTGGGGCGGCCCTGATGTTAAATTCACGTATGATTTAAGCACTAAAAAATGGGTCTTAAACAATGTTACTTTGACAGCAGGACAAATCAAGTTCCGTGAAGACGACTTATGGGCTAACAACTGGGGCGCACCTGGCACTGTTGAACCTGCACCTATTACAACGGGCGGCGTGTCTGCAGCTTTAGCCGCAGGAGGTAAAAACTTTGGTGTCACTGCTGGTACATGGAGCTTTGAATTAGACCTTTCAGATGCTGCAAATCCAAAATATAAGGCAACTAAGAAATAAAAAGTCTTGGTTTTCAAGTAAAAACAGCCGATAATGCTACATTATCGGCTGTTTTTTTTATGGGAAAACGTATTATTCTGAAAAATACTGAGGGGGTCATTTTATATCAAAATCCACAACAACTTTATGAGACTTAGTAATGGCTTGACACGTCAAAATAAAACCTGCATCGGTCTCTTCTTTTGTCAAAGCATAATTGACCAACATCTCAACCTCACCTTCAACGAGTTTAGCACGACAAGTGCAGCAAACACCACCTTTACAAGCATAAGGCATATCCGCACCGATGGCTTGGGCAGCTTCTAAAATCGTTTGACCCTTATGTATCGGCACATCAAAGGTCAATCCATCGAGTTTTAT
>JAYTMI010000026.1:0-7486 GCA_043728625.1 Saprospiraceae bacterium
GCCGCGTTTATCTCACCGAAGATGGCATTACACATCCTGAATTTAACCGCATTTCGCATTATCGAGGCGCAGATGGCACTTTGTATTTTGGCGGTTTGAATGGCATAACAGCTTTTAATCCCAATGATTTTTATGAAAAAGAAGGCACGGTCAACTTGCCTTTGGTCATCACTAATTTTCAACAATTCGATGGCAATAGCAACCAATTAAAGAACAAAACGGCTGATTTATTAGCAACTAATGACATTACGCTTAATCCTAATGACCGTTTCTTTAACCTCGAATTTGCGCTTTTGAGTTTCAATCAAAGCGATAAGATTCAGTATGCTCATAAAATTGACGGCGTAGATACTGATTGGAATTATCAAAACGAACCGCGTTTGCGTATCAGTCGTTTGCCTTACGGTACGCATATTTTGCACATACGTGGACAAGCGGCGAATGGACTTTGGGGCAGTAATGAATTGACTATCAAAGTTAATGTATTGCACCCGTTTTATTTGCAGATTTGGTTTTTGTTGTTGACTCTCGTGGCTGTTTTTCTGGGCATTCGTTATTGGCTCAAATGGCGGACAAAGGATTTACAAAAAAATCAAGTATTGCTTGAAAAAGAAGTGATACGTCAAACTGAAAAAATACAAGGACAAACCGAAGAATTGCGACAATTGGACTCGCTCAAAACCCGCCTTTACACCAATATCACACATGAATTTAGAACACCTTTGACCGTCATCATGGGTATGGTGGACAATATTCGCGGGAACGATACCGAGCGCAAACTCATTAAGCGCAACAGCAACAATTTACTCCGATTGATTAATCAATTACTCGACCTATCGAAATTGGACAGTGGCACTTTGAAAAGTCAGAATGTGCAAGTCGATATTATCCAATATTTGCAATACCTCACCGAGTCATTTTACTCAATGGCAAAGGAAAAGAACATCAATTTGACTTTTTATGCTGAAACAAAAGAGATTATTATGGATTTTGATGAGACAAAAATCCAACATATTGTCTATAATTTACTGTCAAATGCCTTGAAATTTACTCAAAACGGCGGCAAAGTCATTATGCACGCGCTTCAAATTGAACAAGACGGAGAACCATTTCTGAAACTGAAAGTACAGGATACAGGCGTTGGTATTTCGGAAAAAGAACTGCCTTTTATTTTCGATAGATTTTATCAAGCGGACAGTTCAAATACGCACAAAAGCGGTGGCACAGGCATTGGTTTGGCTTTGACAAAAGAACTCATCGAATGGATGGATGGCAAAATTGAAGTCGAAAGTACGTTTGGCAAAGGCACTTCTTTTACAATACTATTGCCCGTAAAACGAGAAGTTCAAGTCGAAAGTCTTATTAAAAAACAAAACCTCACGGCATTTGAGGAAACGACAATAGACGATGATGCGGATAGTTTTCTCTCGCTCGTTCCACCAAATGGCGACGAAAGACCGATGTTGCTCATCATCGAAGACAACCACGATGTGGTATTTTATATGCAAACCATTTTGCACGACACCTACGATATACGCATTGCGAGAGACGGCAAACAAGGTATCGAAATGGCACTTGAACACATTCCAGACATCATCATTAGCGATGTGATGATGCCCGAAAAGAATGGTTATGAAGTCTGTGAAACTTTGAAAACAGATGAACGCACGAGTCATATTCCTATCATTTTGCTCACCGCAAAAAGTGCAGTAGAAGATAAAATAGTAGGATTGAAAGTCGGTGCAGATGCTTATTTGATGAAACCTTTTCATAAAGAAGAACTCTTGGTGCGGTTAGAAAAACTGCTTGAACTGCGGCAGGTATTGCAAAAACAAAATACTGAACCTTCTGAACCGTCGCCGCAGTTTGAAACCTCGCCGACGGTGGCTGAACCGACTTTAGACGATATTTTTCTTCAAAAAATTAAGCAAGCCATAGACAAGGATATGGGTGAAACGAATCTCGGCGTTCCACAACTGTGCCGTGCCGTCAATTTGAGTCACACACAGGTTTTTAGGAAGCTAAAAGCAATAACAGGCGAAAACCCCACCATGTATATACGTAAAATGCGCTTGCAAAAAGCCTTGATACTACTCAAAGAAACAGAAATGAATATTTCAGAAATCGCTTACGAAACAGGTTTTTCTGACCCTAATTATTTTTCTCGCGCCTTTAATGAAGAGTTTGGCACAACACCGAGTGCAATCCGTAAGTAATTGATAATCAAAGTATTAAAATAACATCCTTTTGCAATGTGCAAAAAGGATGCTGTTCTTTTTATGCGCCATGCAATCGTAGTCCTACTCTTTGCAATCGTAGTGCAGTAGTCCATCGAGAAACAAACCCACCTTTGTGTCAAGGAATTAACAGATACATCTTTTAACAGATAACTACCCTGTATCTTCAAAAAACCAGAAAACAAATACTTTCCGATGAACTTGTTAACCTATATTCTTTTTCAAAAAAAAGGACCCCTCAGTAAAAACGTTAAAAACAATCTTTTTTTATCTTTTAAAAATCATTTATCGAATGAAAAACTATCATTTCGGTCACGCTTTCAAAGCCTTGACCTTTATCGTTTTGTGTTTCCTATTTTCTGCGAATGCTCCGGCACAAACAACTGCTGCCACAGCAGAGCAACCCAATTACCTCTTGCGCGAATTCATGAAAGTAGAGCCGGGACAAGAAGAAAACTACCTTAAAGTTGAAAAACTGTGGAAAAAAGTACATCAACGCCGCATTACTGAAGGTAAAATCATCGCTTGGACTTTATCTCGCCGCGTCTATTATGGCTCAAATGCGCCTTATGATTATGTCACCACCACCGTTTATAAAAGTGGTAAAGAGATGGACGAAGCTGCTGCCACTATGAATTGGGACTATATTACTAAAGGCATGACTGCCGAAGAAATTGCGCTTGCCAATACCACCGAAAAAACCCGCAAGATGGTATCCAGCCAATTGGTTTATCAGACAGAACGGGTACAGCCACAGGTAACTGCCAATAATTATTGGAAAATCAGCCAAGTGATGGCAAAGCCAGGCAAAGGTGCTGAACTCGCCAAATATGAAAAGATGATGAAACCTGTATTTGAAGAGGCTTGTAAATCGGGGGCTATATCGGGCTGGCGGTTTGGTCAAAACTTGTTTCCACGTGCCGCCGAAGGTGCCAATTATTATCGCGTCATCGTCACCAATAATATGGACGACATGCTGAAAGCCGAAACTGGCGATTATATCGCAAAGGCTTTCAAGAAAGTATATCCCGATAAAGATTGGACGGTGATGAATAAAACCATCGCTGACCTTATTACGATTGGGGATATTGAACTGTTGGTAAGAGTAGATTCGGTGACGAATTGACCCCCTCAGTATTTTCTTTCTTTTGAAAACAATTCACCATTTCACCATTAAAAAAATCATTTATCAAATGAAAAATTCATGCTTCTGCCTTTTGGCAATCCTTTTTTGTTTAACAGTCAACACCGCAGTTGCTCAAACACCTGCTACCGCGCCCACAGGCTACATCGTTTATGACTATATCAAAGTTGCGCCGAATATGCGCGCCGACTATTTGAAATTGGAAAAAGCGTTTAAAAAAATCCATATCGCCAAAAAGAAAGCAGGCAAATTGGATGGCTGGTCTTTTTCTCAAGTCGTGTCTCCTATGGGTGCCAGCTGCGAATATAATTATGTGACACGCAACACTTTTAAAGACGATGCTCAACTCGCTAACCTGTACGAAGGCACGTACATGCCTGACAATTGGCAATCACTACTCACTGCTGAAGAATTGTCGCTCGTCAATCGCGTGAATGACATCAGGACTATCGTGAAAGAGGAAGTTTATACAGAGATTGAATCCGTTTTTGCTGAAAATAGTTCTAAAGCCAAGTTTGTCGTCGTCAATTTCATCGGTTCTCCTGCGGGCAAATCGCGGGCAGACCATTACAAAATCGAAAAAGACATCTGGAAACCCGTTCATGCTGCCCGGGTCAAAGACGGTAAAATGAAAGGTTGGGTGGTTATGGATTTGAATACGCCGTTTGGTTCTGCTATGCCTTACAATTCGTTAGCTATTGATGTTTATACGGATATGAAAGAATACCTCGCAGTCTGGTTTGATGAGTATTTCAAAAAAGTGCATCCAACCAAAGATGTAAACGATTTGATGAAACAAACACGTGAGAATACGAATCTTGTGAAAGGGGAATTACGGATGGTGCTTGACCGCTTGGAATGGTAATGTAAAGTGTTTCAAGTTTCAAGTTCGGGGGATTTTGAAAATCCCCCGAACTTATACACCCCTCAGTATTTCCCTATCTTATAATCAATAAAACAAGTTTCAAAATGAAAATGCCACATTCGTTTAAATGGGTACTTATTAGCTTTTTAGCTGCCTTTACATTTGGCGCAAATGCTCAAAATAACAACATGCAAATGTTGAGTGCGATTGAGCAAAAAATATTGAAAGACATTGAAACCAATATGCCAGCCACTATTCAGTTATTGAAAGAATCTGTGAATATAAACAGCGGTACATATAATATTGAGGGGGTCAAAAAAGTAGGAGCTATGTATGCTAAAGAATTGGCGGCACTTGATTTTACTATTGAATGGATAAATTTACCCGATTCCCTCAAAAGAGCAGGACATTTGGTAGCTTATCGAAAAGGCAAAAAGAGTAAAAAAGTCTTTCTCATCGGACATCTTGATACCGTTTTTGAACCCGATATGCCAGCCAATCCTTTCACCATGCTGAATGACAGCACAGCAACAGGACAGGGGGTTAATGACATGAAAGGGGGCGATGTCCTCGTGATTGCTGCCCTCAAAGTGATGCACCAACAAGGTTTACTCGATGATACGTCTATCACCGTTTATTTTACAGGTGATGAAGAAAATATTGGCAACCCGCAAGAAGTCAGTCGCAGCGATTTTATTGAACGCGCTAAAAAGCACGATATCGCTTTATGTTTTGAAACGAACTTTGGTATTAACTTAGCCAGCACTTCTCGTAGAGGCAGCAGTAGTTGGGAATTGACAACGAAGGGCAAACAAGGTCATTCTGCTGCAATTTTTAGAAAAGATAGGGGCTATGGAGCCATTTATGAGGCTGCAAGGATACTCAATGAATTTAGAGAAGTTTTAAGTCAGGAAAAATACCTCACCTTTAATCCTGGTCTCATTTCAGGAGGGACTGATGTCACTTATAATGCGGCAAATGCCCAAGCAAAAGCTCTTGGAAAAAACAATATTGTGGCTCAAAAAGTGATTGTTTCGGGTGATTTGAGGTTTTTGACGGAATTACAGAGAGAAACCGCAAGAGATAAAATGAAAGCAATTGTTGCCAAGAATCTAAATCAGACCAGTGCTGAAATCACATTTAGAGATGGCATTCCTGCGATGGAACCCACCGAAGCCAATGCTCAGTTATTGAGCATTTTAGATAAATTAAACCAAGATATGGGCTTAGGGTCTGTGCAAGCATTAGACCCAAATTTGAATGGTGCTGGCGATATATCCTATATCGCAAAGTATATTGCGAGTTTAGATGGGTTGGGTGCGTCTGGCAAAGGTGCTCATGCCCCTGGCGAAACCATAAATTTGAAAGAATATCCGCTACTGATTCAGAGGGCAGCTTTGTTTATATATCGTCTGACACGATGATACCCCCTCAGTATTGCACCACTTTTTAAATCCATTCAATCAAAATAAAATGAAAAAGAGTTTTTCCATAAGCATTATTGCCTTTTTTATCTTTCTAATCGGATGTCGTCAACAAAATGATATTAAAAGAGGAGAAGGCTTTGTAAATGTAAAAGGCGGTAAAATATGGTACAGAGTTGTCGGTATTTGACCAACTGGGTTGTGGTCGGTCTGATAGGGTTACAGACTCTACTTTGTTGACCGTTGATAATGATAGTTCAGTAAGATATGCTGCAAGTCCTGTTGGCGGTGATAAAATTTGGGGCTCAAGTTTATTAGTGCCATCAGGTTTTTTAAAAAACTATGATAGAACTAAAGATATAAGTAAAATATCTGCCCCAACGCTTTTAATGGGCGGTGAACATGATATTGCCCAACCGAATACACTTAAATATTATCAAAGTTTAATCCCCAAATCACAATTCGTTATTATTAAAAATGCTGGACATGAAACCATGCACGACAATTTAGAAGAAGAATTAAACGTCCTTTCTACTTTTCTTAAAAAATTAGATTGAATGGGAATGTGTATTTGGAAAAACTTTTACCCCCCTCAGTATTTTATCCTATTTTCACATTCTAAAAATCATTCATCATGAAATCAATACGTACATTCGGATTATTATTAGTCCTTGCCTTTTTCGCATCGTGCAATTCAAAACCCAAAGTAGAATCGCAAACTACAGCCAATCCATTAATTGAACGCGGCAAACAGTTTCAATTGAAAACAGTGTATAAAGCACCGCCTGGTGATGCGCTGTCGCACAATACGGCTGGATATGCTAAAATAATGTGTTCCGCTGTGTTTATAACAGGATTAAAACCTGAATTTGCGGCTGAAAATGTAGGCTATTTTACAAGCCCTTATGCAGAACGGGCTAAAGTAGGCAAACCTGTAATTGATTATGTGAAAAAGACAGTTTCCATTACCTTACCAAATGGTGTCACCCGTACCGCCATTTATACAGGCGACCAAGGGTGTGTCTGCTTGGCAGAAGGAAGCAGTACCTTAAATTATACACCTCAAAAAGTGGTTCGCAATCTACCTGATGCCAACGAAACACTATGGCCCATGGGTGATATGTTGTCAAAAGACCCTATGCCTGCCGAATTAGATAAAGCCAAAGTAGAAGCAGCCATCAACGCTGCCTTTGAACCTGCGGAAGCACTAACAGCCGCTTTTGTGGTCACTTATAAAGGTAAAATTATTGCCGAACGCTACGGTGAAAACATTACCAAAGATACGCCTTTAGAAAGCTGGTCAATGGGCAAAAGCCTTTCGGCAACTATCATGGGTATTCTGATGAAACGCGGCGTTTATACATTAGACCAACCTGCGCCAATTCCGCAATGGCAAGGTAAAGACGATGCACGAGCCAAAATCCGAATCAAGGATATTATGCACATGTCGAGCGGATTGTATTGCCGTGCGCCACAAGACCCTGATTTTGACCCCGCATTGGGCTATCCGGACCATTTATATCTTTATACAGGTGGTGCCAATTCGTTTGAATATGCTGCCAATCTACCCCAACAATGGTTACCGAATACCGTCGGTCGCTACCGCAATTCCGACCCTGTACTGACTAACTACCTCAATCGCTTGGGCATAGAAAAAATAGGCGAAGTCTATCATACCTTTCCACAACGTGCCTTATTTGACAAAATTGGCGTTCGCACAATGGTGATGGAAACAGACCCTTATGGCAATTTTTTGACGCAAGGCTATGAATTTGCTTCGGGTCGTGATTGGGCGCGCTTGGGTAATCTGTATTTG
>JAYTMI010000027.1:0-2585 GCA_043728625.1 Saprospiraceae bacterium
GAAACCTTATGTATCCAGAAGATATTATGACACCTGAACAATTCGATATATTTTTAGAGAAAGAAAATGACTATATCGAACAACGTCTTTTTCGAAAATCTGGTATGACTTTGTGGATACGCCAAACCATGTCTCAAATGACGGTAAACAATAAGTTATATACGATTTCTATGTTCACTGATATTTCAGTTGAACGTCTCGCCGATGTACAATTACAGGAGTCCACACGTCAGTTGAAGGCGCAAAATGCCTCTTTGGAAGAGTTCAGTTATGTTATAAGCCACGATTTGCAAGAGCCTTTGCGCATGATTACCAGTTTTTCACAATTTATTCAACGCCGTTATATCAACCCTATCAATAATGAAGAAGCGCATAAAGACTTCCAATTTGTGATTGATGGTGCTAAACGGATGAGTACGCTCATAAAAGATATGCGTGAATATACCCAGTGGAGTGCCCAAAGTTTACCCATAGAAATGGTTAATGTTAGGGAAGTACTTTCTGAAACCAAACAGAATCTGACAGTCGCTATCAATCTGAGTAATGTGACGATTAAGGCTTCAAATTTGCCTATTATTCAAGCCAATCGTCTTATGTTAGTTCAAGTTTTTCAAAACCTCATCAGCAATGCTATAAAATATCGCCATCCTTTACGTCAACCAGAAATCAAAATAACTGTCATTCAATTGAAAAACCAATGGCTATTTCAATTTCATGACAACGGTATCGGCTTCGATGAACTATATAAAGAAAGGATTTTTGGTATTTTCCAGAGGTTAAACAATGACAACGTGAAAGGAAATGGTATCGGATTAGCCATTTGCAAAAGAATTATTGAAAAACAAGGTGGTCGTATTTGGGCAGAATCGGTTAAAAATGAAGGTTCTATATTTAGTTTTTTAATTCCTTTTAAAGCTTTAAACAATCCTTATACTGAGGGGGTATTGCAAGAAGAACATTTAGAAACTGTTTGAATTTCAAATTTCCATAATCCAAATTTTCACTAGAACGATTTCCACTAGTTTGGTATGTCAAATCTTGAAATTTGAAATGCACATTACACTTCAAGGGAAGCTTTGGCTTTCTCATTTTTGTTTTTGTAAGAACTAAAAAAGCTTGCCCACCGCATTTGCAAAACACCCTTTATCGCTTCACTAAAAATACTCATATTCATTTTTGACACGCCTTCTACCCTATCTACAAATTTGATAGGCACTTCTTTGATTTTAAAACCAAGCGTATGCGCCGCAAATTTCATTTCAATCTGAAAAGCATAGCCAATAAAGCGTATTTTACTCAAATCAATCGTCTCCAACACCTTACGAGAGTAACAAACAAAGCCCGCAGTCGGGTCAGCAACAGGCAACCATGTGACAATACGCACATACCATGATGCACCGTAACTCAACAAAATCCTATCCCAAGTCCAGTTTTTGACATCGCCACCGCGTACATAACGGCTACCAACACTCATATCACCGCCTCCCTCAGTACACGCTTTTACAAGACGGGACAAATCAGTGGGTTTGTGGCTGAAATCGGCATCCATTTCCAAAATATAGTCATAACCTCGTTCGATACCCCAACGGAAGCCTACAATATAAGCCGTACCAAGGCCCAATTTACCTTTTCGCTCGATAATATGTAAAGAATCAGGATAATACGCTTGATGATTTTTGACTAATTGAGCAGTGCCATCAGGCGAGCCATCGTCCACAACCAAGATGTGAAACGGCATGTCGAGGCTGAAAACGGCATCAATAATTTTGACGATATTTTCTTTCTCATTATAAGTCGGTATGATGACCAGATTTCGGGACACTATCAATAGAGATTCAAAGTTTATAATATTATTAAAACAACTATCAGTCGGCTCGGCAAAGATATGCCGAATATCCAATGTATCGTTACTCAAAGTTACCTTGTTTAGAACGTAATGAATTTCAATTTTTTATAGATTAAGTTTTCCTTAACAACTTATTGAAATATCAAATATCTTACCAAAGTCATAAATTATGATTTCCAAACAAAAAGGTTGCCCCTATTGGGAGCAACCTCTTTGTTTGGGTATGCGCTCAGAAGCTGTTTTAGTTGAATAGTTCACCTTCAAAAAAATCCAATTTACGGCTTAAGCGATTAAACAAAAGTTGACAATTGCGCTCATTGACACCACCATTGAGGGGCAAAGCATAACTTTTCATTTTCTCGAAAAAGACTTGACTGTACGCATAAATATGCGTATCGGTACTCTGCATGAAATTGGGGGCATCAAAAACATTATAAACGAAATAATTTTTCTCTGATAATTGAATCAAGACAAACGTGCTGTTCTGCACCAATTCATTGTACCAAACAGACAAATGAGTGACGGTTTCTTCACACCTTTTCTGTCCCGCTGCTGCCATATTGTTCAGCTTTTGAATGAGTCCCCTCAGTAATGAAAACATTTTTCGGGCATCGCCCTCTTTGAGAAAACGCCCTGATAAATAACAATGTCTTATTTGATTGAGCGTAATGTCGAACATATTGCTGTTCCAAATCTCCTCACCTGCGATAGAAGCATATAGCTGAACTATCCGTTTTAT
>JAYTMI010000028.1:0-7768 GCA_043728625.1 Saprospiraceae bacterium
CTTATCAAGCAGGTCTCTTGTTCGAGACACGTTATTATATATCAGCAATAGCTGGAGACGACAGTACGCGTCAAGTCAAAATGACCGACCCTTGTTTCAGTTTCAGTCCAGGTGTAGCTGTCATTTTTCATAAAAAACCGACAGCAACGATAGCCGTTTCCGATTCAAACTTATGTGTGGGTAATTGTACGAATATTCGTTTCAATATGACTGGCAAATCGCCTTTTTCGATTGGCATAAGATTGACTGATTCCACTACGCGGGATACTTCTTTTAATCTTATCACCGACGGCTATCTAGCACGTATTTGCCCAACACGAAACACAACTTACCGTTTGTTTTCTGTTAGAGACTCTTTCGGTTGTGCCGATACTACCTTAACACGACAAGTAACCGTAAGGATTTTTCAACGCGTTTTTGCCGGAACACCCAAAACACCCCCCCTCAGTATATGCAGCAGTTTGGACACAACTATCACATTATCAACCCTTTTGACAAACTCAACGGCTGGAGGAACATGGACTGAATTCTCAACAGTACCTTCGACAGGTGGCGCATTTACTGCTGCAACAGGTAGATTCCGTACCAGAAACCAAGCAACAGGTTTTTATAGGTTTGCATATACAGTTAAGCCTGCAGTAGGCTCGCCTTGTCCAAACGATACCACTTTTGTCAATATTGAAATCAAATTTACACCCGTCGCTGACGCAGGTTTAGACGATACCATCCGTTGTAACAAACCACAAGTGCGTATTGGCGGCACGAATACTTCGACAGGCAATTCTATAACGGTTCAGTGGTCAGGTGGTATTGGCGGCAACGTGCCTCAACAAGACGTGACGCAACCTGGTACTTTTATTCTAACTGCAACATCAAATGGCTGTTCCGCAAGAGATACTGTTGTCGTTTATGTTGATACCACATCACCACGTGCCATCATCAGACCCGTGTTGCAAACCATCACCTGTTCAGTTAAAACCGTTTCATTAGACGGTTCAACTTCAACACCTGTTGGGCAAATCAGCTATTTATGGTTTTTCAACAACATCCCATTTGACAACAACCCCATCACAGAAGCCCGTTTTGGCGGCAGTTATGCCTTGTCGGTCATCAATCAGCGAAATGGGTGCGTCAATACAGATACCATCAACATTAAAGAAAACACCGTTCCGCCAACAGTCAGTATAGTGAAGCCGAAAACCATCAATTGCAAAGACTCTATTGTGACTATTGATGCTTCGACTTCTTCGCGGGGCAATACTTATACTTTTAATTGGAAATCATCAAATGGTGGTCGGTTCTTTAGTGATTCGACAACCTTAACCCCTAAAGTGAAAGTGTCTGGTTTTTATCTTTTGACCATTACAGACTTGACAAATAGTTGCATGGACTCCTCATTTGTCTTTGTCCCTATTGATAAAACTTATCCAATTGCTTCTGCCATTGCAACCGATTCGTTGGATTGTACAAATCCAACAGTTGCGTTAAGCGGTCGCGGGTCAACTTTAAGTGCCAACATCAGTTATAATTGGACGGCTCAAACAGGGCATATCGTGTCGGGTGCTAAGACACTCAACCCCATCGTAGATGAACCAGGTTTCTACGTATTATCCGTTCAAAATAATACAAACTTCTGTGTCGGTTTTGATACTGCTGAAGTCATTAAAAATAATCAACGACCAACAGGTATCAATATTTCCATCAAAAAACCCTCGTGTTTTGGTGAATGTGATGCCTCATTACGCATCAATAGCGTTCAAGGCGGTACATCACCTTATATCTATTCGCTTGATGCTAAGGTATTTACTACTAAAAATGCATTTGCAAACCAATGTGCGGGAACATTCAAGCTTACTGTTCAAGATGCAGGCGGATGTCTATTAGATACCTTGTTTTCAATATCTCAACCCAAGCAATTATCGGTTTCTTTGGGTATAGATACCATCATCAAATTGGGCGATAGCTTGGTTTTAAGAGCTTTAACCAATGCCGATACCATTAAAAACATCGTTTGGAATCCACTTGGGGATTCTACAAACTGTCCAAAAGGTAAATTCTGTACGGAACAATTGGTTCGTCCAACACAAGGAACGACTTATACGGCGACATTGACCGACCAAAACGGCTGTCGCACTGTCGGGCGTGTCAATGTAGGTATTGATAAACGCCGACCCATTTTTATTCCAACTGCTTTTTCGCCTAACAATGACTCATATAATGATGTGTTGATGATAAATGGCAGCCAAGTCGTCAAAAACATCAAACGGTTCCAGATTTATGACCGTTGGGGCGAGCTGATGTTTGCAAAAGCCAATTTCCTAACCGACGACCCGAATTTTGGTTGGGATGGTCGCCATAAAGGACGTGACGCCATGCCAGGTGTTTATGTCTATTACGTAGAAGTCTTATATTTCGATAATTCAACGGATATTATTGAGGGTGATGTCACGCTGATGCGTTAATCTGCTGATTTACCCCCTCAGTAAAAAACACGAAATGCCCGAATCTGCTTGAGATTCGGGCATTTTTTGATCACCCCAGAAAAGCCTTCTTAAATTCTGGCAACGTTCTATGCTTCGATGCCTGTTCGTATGCAAAAGCAATGCTGATAATCTCTCCTTCTTTATAGGCAGTACTAAAAAACGATAACCCAACGGGCAAATCATACACTTTTCCGCAAGGCACACTGATGTGTGGATAACCACTCATGGCGGCGGGGGAGGTCAAAAATACATCGCCCCAACGGTCGCCATAAATGGTGTCAATGCTGCAAGCGGGTCCCATTGTAAGTCCTGCAATAGCATCTAATTTATTCTGCTGTAAAGCAGTATCTATGATATTTTTTGCACCCGTATGACTTTTTGCCAACGCCTCCACATATTCTTTGCTCTTCAAATCGCCTTTGGCTTCACATTTCTCAAATGTTTCTTGTTTAAATGTCGGCATGGCTTTGTCTTCATTCTGTTTGTTGAATGCAATCAAATCTGTGAGGGTTTTCATCGGCGAGTTGGCGGTGGACAAATATTTATTGATACCCTCTTTAAATTCATAAGCCAAGACGTTAAACTCGGCATCCCCTTGGGCATTTATTTTTTCCAAATATTCAATTTCCACAACTTCTGCGCCTTGCTGTTTTAGGACATCAACTGCCTTTTGCAACAACCGATTGAGAAATTGATTTTCATATTTCTTTTTTTCGATACCTATTCTCTTGCCTTTCAAACCATAGGGGTCTAAAAACTTGGTGTAATCAAACACTTTATCCCTACTTTCCTTGGTTTTTGCATCCTCCTCATCTACGCCCGTCATAACACCTAAAAGAATGGCGGCATCTGTCACCGTTCGCGTCAAAGGTCCCGCCGTGTCTTGTGTATAAGAAATTGGAATAATACCTGAACGACTCAAAAGACCGACCGTCGGTTTGATACCCACCACGCCATTGACAGATGCAGGGCATGTGACCGAGCCATCCGTTTCAGTGCCAACAGCAATGGCACATAAATTGGCAGACACCGCAACACCTGAACCCGCACTTGAACCACAAGGATTGTGGTCTAAGATATAAGGATTTTTAGTTTGACCACCCCGACTACTCCACCCCGAACAAGACTTGCTTGAGCGGAAATTTGCCCACTCCGTCAAATTGGTTTTACCCAACAGTACAGCACCCGCTTCCCTTAGTTTTGTAACAATAAACGCATCTTTTGAAGCGATATGACCCATCAATGCTAAAGAACCTGCTGTCGTCATCATTTTATCAGCTGTGTCAATATTGTCTTTAATCAAAACAGGAATACCGTGCAACGGACCTCTCAATTTACCTGCTTTTCTTTCGGTATCCATCATTTGAGCAATAGATATGGCATCTGGATTGACTTCAATTACAGAATTCAAAGCAGGTCCCTTTTTATCAATGTCTTCAATCCGTTGCAAATACATTTTGGTTATTTGCTCCGAAGTGTGTTTGCCTGAACGCATCATTTCTTGAAGGTCAATGATGGAGGTTTCGTTCAGTTCAAAATTATCTGGCGTTGGGGTGGACGTTTGACCCATCTTTTTTGAAGCCGCATCATTATTACACGACGTTGTTAGAATACTCGTGAGTCCTGCTGCAACGAGTGTTGTGTTGGCAATAAATTCTTTTCTGTTCATTTCAATAGATATTTTGTTTGATGAATTGATAAGCCCCCTCAGTATTTAAGGCGTTTTCATTAATTTTCAGTATTTTTTCTACTTTTTGAGGTTTTAGTTGACAAAAGTTCAAAGCTCAAAAGCATCACTCATTTTAGAATTTTTTATCGAAACATTGAATAAAATTAAGAATCCGTCTTGAAATTAAATCTTTATAAAAAATTGTGCAATCCGTTGCATAATCAAAATTATGGTTTACATTTGTTTCTAATTACGAAAGTTAATTCTGCAAATTAACACAAATAGGTCGTGTTAATTTTATAGAATACGACTCAATTACCAACTTATTTTATCGGTTATGCCATAAAGGCTTGCCTTTTTTGTTCAACAAGCCGATTGGTGAGTTTTTTTTATAACCAAATAGTAAAGTGTAACAAAGACACTTATAAGTTTAACATTAAATTCTCAAATAAAACACAGGATAATATGCTACTGACAGTTTCTGTAACGGTCGAAAGCAAAAACTGAATATTAACAACTTGCAACACCTTTCATTAATTATTTTCTCAATGTTTTTAAACAGAAATTGAAAACATATCTTTCCCATGCGCTTGAGGCAAAATTCATATTAATGTCACTATTTTTAAATTTAAACTCTTTATTCAATGAAACAACTTCGTATGTATCAAACTAAACTTTACTTATGGGTTTTTATTTGGCTATTGGCAATACCCTTATCCGCCCAAACAATTCAAGGTACCGTAACTGATGACAAAAACGAACCACTTGTTGGTGCAAGTATCGTTATTCAAGGTACGTCTAAAGGAACTCTAACAGACATCAATGGCGGCTACAAACTTGACTTGACAGATGCCGAAAAGTCAGGCATGCTCGTTTTCAGCTTTGTCGGCTACGAAACGCAAAACATTTCTATTAATAATCAAAGCATTATTAATATCAGTTTGCAAACAGGGAACAGTTTGACGGAAGTGGTTGTCACCGCTTTAGGCATCAAAAAAGAAGCTAAAAAGCTGGGTTATTCGACAACGACAGTCGGTAAAGAGCAGCTGACCGAAAACCGCTCGCCCAATTTTATCAATGCGTTGTCTGGTAAAATTGCGGGTGTGAATATTTCTGGCTTGGGAACAGGTCCTGCTGGCACAGCCAAAATCAGAATTAGAGGGCAATCCTCTATTTCTGGTCAAAACAACCCTTTGATTGTCGTCAATGGTGTACCCATTGATAATACCAATTTTGGCACAAACCCTGGTAATGCGGCAGCTGATAACTCAATCGGTGTCAGAGGTGGCGGCAATACTTCGGACGGTGGCGATGGTTTATCGAGCATCAATCCCGATGATATTGAAAGCCTAACTGTATTGAAAGGTGCAACGGCGGCAGCACTCTACGGCTCGCGGGCAAAAGACGGTGTCATCATGATTACGACCAAAACTAAAGGCGATAGTAAAGGGATTGGCGTGACTTATAACACCAATTTTACAAATGAAACGCCTTTAGATTTTACAGATTATCAATACGAATATGGTCAAGGTGAAAATGGTGTTAGACCCACAGCAGCAAATCCAACATCGGGTCAATGGTCGTTTGGCGAGAAATTTCAACCGGGTATGACGCAAGTTTTGTTTGACGGTGTCACAGTGCCTTATGTGCCTGTTCGGGATAGGGTTCGGACATTTTTTCGTGATGGTCAAAACTTTACGAATACGATTTCTTTATCTTCTTCAGGCGAAAAAGGGGGCATGAATCTTTCTTTTTCTAACATGGATAACAAAGGGATTGTCCCTAATAATACGTTCAATCGCAAAACCATTAATTTAGGTTTTTCATATAATTTATCATCAAAAATCAGCTTTGCAGGGAATTTCAATTATTCAAATGAGGTCAATAAAAATCCGCCAAATATTGCCAATCAAGACAATAGTATTCCAACGGCTCTTTACAATTTGGCAAACTCAATGCCTTTGAGTTTGATGGATGAAAAGAAATACAATGCGGCAGGGAATGAGTTTATTTACTCACGGTTTATGAACCGTACCAATCCTTATTTCACTTTAGCAGAACAATTTCAAAACATCCGTAGAGACCGGATTTTTGGCAATATTTCAGTAAAATACGACATTTTGCCTTGGCTTTATGTGCAAGGACGTGTTGGACAAGACTACTGGTCACGTGACCAAGATTATAATAACTTCCCAACAGGACAGGCTTCTTTGGCAGCAGCCCCAGCGGGTTTTGTCAACGGTACTTATACCCAAGACTCAAGGCGTTTTAGAGAAACCAATGCCGATATTTTGATATCAGCCACTAAAACCTATGGTGATTTTGGCATTAATTTGACAGCAGGCGGCAATCAAATGTATCGCCGTTCAGATTTGAATTCTGTTCAAGTGCAGGATTTTGTTGTGCGCGGTTTATATACTGTCATGAATGGGCGTGTGAAAGACCCTCTTTATGCCTTGTCTGAAAGGGCTGTTAATTCGGTTTACGGTTCGGGTGAGTTCTCGTACAAAAACTTTTTATATTTAAATGCAACCGTGCGAAACGATTGGTTTTCAACGCTTTCACCTGAAAATCGGAGCATTTTATACCCCTCAGTATCTTTGAGTTATGTCTTCTCTGAATCGTTTAAGAATCTGCCAGAATGGTTAAAATTTGGAAAGTTAAGAGCCGCTTATGCTGAAGTTGGTAGCGATACAGACGTTCCACCCTATTCCAATAATTTATTTTATGGCATCAACGCTAATCTTTTTGCTAACCCTGCGGGTGCATTACAGCCTGTTGGCGGTTCTTCAGGTACAACTTTGCCCAATCCAAATTTGAAACCTATGCGGGCTTCTGAAAAAGAATTGGGTCTAGAATTGAAAATGTTCAAAAGTCGTGTCAACCTTGATTTTGCTGTTTATCAAAAATTGACAACAGACCAAATCGTTTCGGCTCAAATTTCAGATGCTTCTGGTTTTGTTACGACATTGATCAACAGTGGTAAAAGTCAAACCAATGGCGTGGAAATGCTTTTGAACTTAGTACCCATCAAAAGGGCGGGTTTCCAATGGGATTTTACAGTCAATGGCTCTTATAACATCACAAAAGTATTGAGTTTGTTGACGGATAAAGCGGGTGAACGTATCACTGTCGGTACACATGTTTTTAATGGTGAATTGAGACAAGTCGTCGGGCAGGAAATGGGTCAAATCTATGGTTTTGGCTTCAAACGCGATGCTCAAGGGCGCATGATTTTCGGTGGCAATGGTATTCCGCTACGTACATCTGACTTGATTTCTTATGGAAGTGCATTGCCAAAATGGGTCGGTGGTTTCACCAATTCATTCAGCTATAAAGGCTTTAATCTGGCTTTCTTGATTGACTTCAAATTAGGCAATATGATGTTGTCGGGTACAAATTTCAATGCTGTTCGCCATGGTTTACATAAAATGACTTTGGTGGGACGTGACGGTGGTGTTTTAGGTATTGGCGTTAACGACAAAGGCGAAACCAATGCGGTCAAAGCCCCTGTTCAAGACTATTGGTCGGTTGTGCGCTCATTGGCATTGATAGAGCCTATTGTTTATGATGGCGGCTATTGGAAATTACGCCAAATCACATTTGGCTACGATAT
>JAYTMI010000029.1:0-2698 GCA_043728625.1 Saprospiraceae bacterium
GAAATCGAACAGAAACTCGGCTTGCGGGTGCGCCCCCTCAGTTGGCCCATCGGTATGGGTGGCGACTTTCAAGGCGTTTATAATTTGTATGAAAAAACGCTCAATCTCTTTCGTCCACATGGCAAACAAGACGATGAAGTGATTATTTTTGATGACCTCAACGACCCTGAATTAGACGACATCATCAACCCGCGTGCCGCTGCAAAATTGCGGGAAGAGGTGGAAATGATTGAATCTGTTTACGATACCTTCGATGCTCAAGCCTACCGCGATGGTAAAATTCAACCTGTCTTTTTCGGCTCTGCCGTCAATAATTTTGGTGTAAAAGAACTCTTGGATTGTTTTTGTGAAATTGCGCCGTCGCCCCTGCCCCGCTTCACAGAAGAACGGATAATTGAACCCGATGAACAAAAATTCACGGGCTTTGTCTTTAAAATCCACGCCAATATGGATCCCAAACACCGCGACCGTATTGCTTTTGTACGTGTTTGTAGTGGTACTTTTGAACGTGGCACAAAATATTTACACGTCAGAAATAACAAATTGATGCAGTTTTCAAACCCAACGTCCTTTATGGCAGCGAAAAAAGAAGTCGTTGACGAGGCATTTCCGGGCGACATTGTGGGCTTGTACGACAGTGGAAATTTCAAGATTGGCGATACACTTACTGAGGGGGAGGTTTTGCATTTCAAAGGTATTCCGAGTTTTTCTCCAGAGCAATTCCGCTATGTCAACAATACAGACCCGTTGAAAACCAAGCAATTTCAAAAGGGTTTGGAACAACTCATGGACGAAGGCGTGGCGCAGCTTTTTACACGTGACATCAACCAACGGAAAATCGTCGGTACAGTCGGTGCGCTCCAATTTGAAGTCATTCAATACCGTATGAAAGGTGAATACGGCGCCAGTTGCGATTATGAACCCGTCAATTTGCACAAAGCTCTGTGGGTGACGTGTGACGATAAGAAGGCTTATGAGGAGTTTTACGACCGCCGCCGCCGCGATATGGCTATGGACAAGCACGGTCAACCTGTATTTTTGGCGGAATCAGCATGGGCGTTGCAAATGGCTCAGGAACAACATCCGAAAATTCAGTTTCACTTAAAATCTGATTTTTGACATCTACAATTTTATTGTTTGGACAAATCATATTTGCAAAACAAAATGATTGCTTTTTTCTCTTGGGTTTATTGGTTAATTTTGTTTTTCAAAAAACAAACGTAAACTTTTAAATCAATCTATATGAGATTTTCTATTATCGTGTTATTATTAATATCCTCACATTTTCTTTTAGCACAAAACACAAACGCTCCTACAAATCGAGACACTGTTTATACTTCTGGTGGAGATACTTTGGTTGGAAAAATTACTATTGATAAAGACAAAAACAAATACGTTTTAAAGGTGCATGCCACTGAAACGGAGCTTGATCCCACCATCGTGCAAGCCTTTGTCATTTATCCCAACGATGGTCACTACGGCAGACAGGCTTATTATTCCATCATTGGAGAGTTTTATTCATTGCAATCTGGTAGGAATGACCCGATTACGCTTTATGCTAAATCTATCTATGAAATAGTTGAAGATGACGGGCCGAAATATTATATTGTCAAAAACAAATATTGTGTGTTCAAAAACAATACACCTTATTTCCCTGATAAAAATATTTTTAAAGAGGTCATGGTTTATCTAACAAATGATTGTCTTGCCGTTCATAATAAAGTTAGAAAGGGCGTTTATACCATAGACGATATTCCGAGCGTGGTTTTAGAGTACAATCAGTGTCATGGTCGGTGAGAAACAGGTCAACTTCTTTATTATAACAAATTGTCCGCGAGTTCAAAACTTGCGGACAATTTGTCTTTTTGGACGCACCGTTGCTAAATAATAGAATCCAAATCCTGCTATCGCCGCCATTATCGTCATCATAATCCACAAAGTTGTATAGCCATAAGCCGCTATGACCTGTGTACCGAGCATAGGCGAAGTGATATTCGTGATGGAGTAAGCCATACCATACAGTGCCATGTACTCGCCTTGACGTGCATCACCTGACCGCATTGTTGCCCAAGAAGTGCTGAAAGGCATAACTAAAATTTCGCCAAACGAAATGGCTATCATATAAAAAATGGCAATGCCTACTGCCCAAGCATTGGGTAAAATGAACGCCAAATACGATAAACCATAAAACGCAATGCCCAACTGCACAAACCACATTTTAGGGCGTTTATTTTCAATTTGAAATATCAAAGGCATTTCGACAAAGGTGACAGTAACGGCATTGATAGCCATCATAACGCCAATTTTGGCTTCTGACCAACCATAAATTTCCTTGAAAAACAAGGGGACTGTCCACATGATTTGCATAAAAACGGTCGCGCCGAGGAGTGTCAGAAACGTAAAAACGAGGTAATTACGGTCTTTATAAGCTGATTTTTGAGGTAAAACGTCTTTTTTAGGTTCGGATACTGAGGGGGGGACTTCGGCATTTATAGTACTTTTTTCAAGTTCTTTTTTAGTGGGTTGTCGCGTATCTTTTAAGAAAAAATACAACATAATAGCAGCGCCAAAACACGTAAAACCATCCACCCAAAACAGCCAATGCCAACCCAAAGAAACCAATAATCCACCGACCGTCAAAGCCAAACCAATTGCTAAATTGACCGACACACGCATCAGAGAGAAGGCGCGCGTACGT
>JAYTMI010000030.1:0-2662 GCA_043728625.1 Saprospiraceae bacterium
TACTGAGGGGGGTAAATGATTGATTTTCAACAAATAGCAACGTTGCGAAGGTTCGAACCTTCGCAACGTTTTCCCGATTATTTCAACTCAACTACTTACGTATCAACTACTTTTAAAGTATCCGATACATGTTTACCCCCCTCAGTATTTTTATAGACCTGCATCATATACATTGTCAATCTTTTGAACCCATTTCGTAGAAATCCATACTTCCTCAAAATGACAAAATGACCATCTTATTCTTTACGCGTTACTTAGGATTCATTTTATTCATTTATAGATTCATATTACTTTACAACAATAACTTTATCATTATAAATCACGGTGAATCCCGACCGTACTTTATACCGTTTAAGGGTTTCAACTTCATCATTGACCGTTACTTTGCCCTTCGTAATGCTCGCATCGGCTTCCCCGCTTGAATGAACCACGCCTAAGTTTTTCAACAAAATATTCAATTCGACAAACTCGTGTCCATCCAATTCATATTCAAACTCAAATTGTTCTTTATTTTTCATTGTTTTAATATTTTAAATTACGGCACTCCCCAAAATCCTAACGAATAATCTGTAAAACTACTACCTTTGAGTTAAATAATAGTATTGCAAATCAAAAATAAAAATTCAATAAGATGAAAAAAAGGCATGTGCGGTACTGCCTTCAGCATACGATTCGTACTTGACCCTGCTTTTTACCCCTACATTGACCCTTTGACTTATCATTTTAAGGAAGAATAATTTTTTTGAAAAAAAACGCAAAAGGCAATCGGTTTCATAGGCGGTTGCCTTTTGTATTTTTAAAATATTAAAATTTTATTGTTGAAAATGCTACCAGACTTTATATATATGTAGCTATTCATTTTTTTATAACAAATACACCCCTCAGTACGTTAGGTTTATAGACTTTAAAAACGCTTTTTCGTTTATTAAAAACTTCAGACTATGCGCCAATTTTTATCCATAACTGCCTTGTTGTCAATGTTTTGCCTCGCAATCATAGGTTGTACATATATCTTGAAAGTGAAAGACAGCAAAACTGCTTTCGAATTAAGACAATACGCCAATGCCACAACTTTTGGTCAAAAAGAATTTGCAAAAGCTAAAACGAAAGTAGAAAAAGGTAAGATAGCCTTTCTAATCGCCGACTCATATCGTGAATTACACAGCGACATGAAGGCGCAAACTTGGTACAAAACCGCTTACGACAATGGCTCGAATCTCGATGCACTCCGCGAATATACCTACTGCCTCAAACGTTCTGAAAACTACAAAGAAGCAGCCGATGCTTTCAAAACCTTAGGTTTAGAAATTGGTGCACCTTACGAATATCGGCGTGAAATCACGGCTTGCAATGTCGCTGCGGGTTGGATTGACGACCAAAAGTATTCGGGTTTTACCGTCGAACCTGCCACATTTAATACATCTGCTGCCGATTATGCCCCTTCATTATTGAACGATGGACAAGTCGTTTTCACAAGCGACCGCACGACTGCAACAGGTGATGCCGTATATGCTTGGACAGGAAATAAATTCAGCGACTTATTTATTGTTGAAAATAACAATGCAAAAAGCTTTGATAAACAACTCAATACAAAAGACAACGAAGCGACCGCTACATTTACCGCCAATGGCAATGAAATGTATTTCACTAAATCGGGCAACGATACAACCATCTACAGTTCAAAAATATTCTATTCAAAAAAGATAAGTGGTACTTGGACAACGCCAGAAGTTCTGCCTTTTTGTAAAGAAAAAATCCGCTATTCGACCCCCTCAGTATCAGCGGATGGTAAGACGCTTATTTTTGCTTCTAACGACCCTGAGGGCTGGGGTGGTTTTGACCTTTACGAATGTCGCTTGACTTCCGAAGGCTTTGTTGAACCTAAACTGATGCCCCGTACGATTAATTCTCAAGGCAATGAAGCCTATCCTTCCATGGATGAAGATACGCTCTATTTTGCATCCGATTTTCATACAGGCATGGGCGGGTATGATATTTTTAAGAGTTATAAGCTGAAAGATGGCTCTTGGTCGAGTCCTTGGAATATGAAGCCTCCTATCAATTCAGGCTCTGATGATTTCGGATTTGTCATTGACAATCAATCTGTTAAGAAAGACGATGTGTTTCAACAAGGCTATTTTTCATCGAATAGGATAGGAGGGAAGGGCAATGATGATATTTATCGTTTTGAACGTCGCACACCGCCGCCACGCCCAGTCGTGGTCGTTCCTGAGAAGCCTAAAGAGACTAAAATTGTATATAAAAACACACTTGATATTATTATTTTGGAAAAAGTATTTCAAATCAACGACAATCCAAATTCTAAGGTTTTAGGTCGTAAACCGTTGGCAGATGCTAAGGTGAGTATCAATATCAATGGTAAAAAACATGAAATGACGGTCAATACTGAGGGGGTCGCTTCACTTGATTTGGACGATAATACGGACTATGCTTTCATTGCATCACACGAAGGTTACTTAAATAATTCTGAAAAATTTTCTTCAAAAGGTTTGGGTAAAGACCCTGCAAACCCCATTCGAAAATTTGAAGTAGAGGTTGTTTTAGATAAAATCTATAAAAACAAAGAAATTACCCTTGATAATATCTATTATAACTACGATAAATGGGATATTCGGACAGATGCAGAACCGACTTTGATAAA
>JAYTMI010000031.1:0-1614 GCA_043728625.1 Saprospiraceae bacterium
TCCTGATAGGTTTTATCAGTTTTCAAGCTCCCCGTTTGAGGTGATTTACAGTTTTGGAAAAGGAATATACTGCCTAAAATAGAGGCTATACTGAGGGGTATCGATTGGTAATTTTTCATAGCAATTATTGGTTTAATTTTAAAGAAAACTAAGAAAGTAAAGTTAAGATTTTATATTAAAATAAGGGCGTCCTCAGAAATTTTTCGACAAGCCGAATAAGGGTTTAAAAATGTTAACTTTTGTTAAGTTTTAAAATTCATTTTTTATTATGTCACAAATAAAAAAATTTGGCATTAAAATAGCACACTTATCAATGTTGCAACAGTATTCTGAAATATCATTTCTTATCTTTCATTAATTTAAAATTCAATGGCTTCTTCAACTCAAATCAAATATTTTACTGCTTTACTCATATCAATTTTATTTTTAAAAAACGGCGTTGCTCAAAAATTAAATGAAGTTTATTTTATTGAAGCCAAAACCACATATTCCGATCCGTTCACATCTCTGCCGCCTGACGAATCCTCAGTGGTTTTGCCCATAATATTAAAAACATTTGAAGCAACCTCTCGCAATCTTCAAAACATTATAAGTTGGACAACTTTATCCGAACAAAACGTGAAAGAATTTGTCATAGAACGCTCCATGAATCCTTCTAATAATTGGGGAATAATTGCGACAATTCTCGCAGATAATAACCATTCAGAAGGTACATCACGTACATTCACTGATACTAATCCTAATTGTTTGAGCTATTATAGATTGCGGTCGGTGGATTTTGATGGGAAGGAAAACATATCAAAAATTATTTCGGTAGAGAGAAATTGTCTACAATCAAAAAATATAAAAACATATCCGAACCCGACTCAAGCATCTTTAAATATCAATTTTGATGCCCCCCAATCTGGTATTCTGACGTTGTCATTTACTGATATGCTTGGTCGGGTCATTTTACAAAAACATGTAGATGCCATTGAAGGTATAAACAATATTTCAGTGGACTTAACAGGTTTGAAAAATGGTCTATATTTTGTCACTTTTACTGATAATCATAGTATAGCAACACAACTCATTGAAAAAAATTAATTTCTTTAATTTGGTTTAACTTTGAACGTTATCCGTTGGTTCATCAATTTGAATCAACGGATTTTTTTTATCCTAAAAATTCGCTCTCACCGCTGCCCTTCCCACATGCACCGTCCGCACAACGCCCGTTTTGCGCCCTTCATAACTCAGGTTGAGAAAAATATTTTTAGATAAAACACGGTCGAGGCTCAAATTCCACAGAAAATTTTTACCGTTTTGCAAGCCCTCGAGCAAGGCAAATTCTAAAGGTGTGTTGCGTTCACCATCGTAGGCAACTTGTACGAAACTAAATTTGGTGCGCAATTGTGCATTGGTGGACTTGTTCCAAGTGGCTTCCGTAGAAATGTCGTTGTTTTTGATGCGCTCATTGTTGAAAACGCCCGAAGGATTGGGTAATGTATTGTGTCCGTTTTTGAATTTATAAGCAAAAACCAGCCGAAAATCCGCGCCAATCATCCATGTCAGTTCAGGTTCAATTTTCACCAATGAGACTGTATAATTTCTATTTTTAAAGGCTTCCGAATTATT
>JAYTMI010000032.1:0-2140 GCA_043728625.1 Saprospiraceae bacterium
TCAGTGACGGGTTTAGTACCCAATTGGACATCAGTCTTTATCCGTTCCCTGATTCTTTGACTCAAATTTAACAACTTTTTGTTAACGCTGTAAATGTACAATTGGACGGATGAGACTGGTTTTCACTGATTTTTTAGTTCCCTCCGGGATGACAAAAGAAAATCAGTGAAAACCAGTCGAATCAGCCTCATCAGTGGTCTATCCAAATTTATACTTCCCCTTGAAGCGTTCCAAATCAATTTTCATACATTCCAAAGGCGTTTTATCGCCGTAGGATTCCTGTTCAATGACCCAATATTTGATATTTGTTTTTTTACGTGCAAAACCCAATATCTCATCTAAATTCACAATACCATCGCCCAAAGTTGTGCTTTCAAATTTGACACCTTCACTGTCTTTCACGTGCATGAGTTCAAAATGTTTTGGAAATATTTTGAGCCAACGCATGGGGTCAACTTTAGCAGCCGTCATATTGCCGATGTCTAATTGTTGACACACATACTTCAAATCAAAGCCTTTGAGCATGATGTCGTATAGGTAGTCGTCGCCAAATTTTTGCGTAAATTCGACATGATGATTGTGAAAACCAAAGCGCAAACCCGCTTTTTCGGTTATCATACCCACTTTATTGTAAATATCAATGCCCCGTTTGACAGCGTCTAAATTGGTTTTATCGGCATCAAAAGAAGGGCTGATGATGTATTTTTGCCCCATGGTTAAAGCATCTTCAATCACTTGTTTCCAAATATCCACCATATCCTTTTTGCTATCATCCCAGTGTTTCATACTGAAAACGACATGGCTTGAAGGCGTTTTTATCCCTAAATCGTCCGTCATTTTGCGAAATTCCTTAGCGGAATTGCCATAAATCAACCGTTTTGTATAGGCTTCTGGATAGATATAGGCGGCTGGCTCCACTTCTTTGTAGCCCATAGCGGCTAATTGCTGCAAAGTCCCTTTTGGGTCTTTTTTTACAGCGTCTCGGACAGAATATAATTGCATACCAATGTGTTTGGCACGTTTCTGTTCTGAAAAAGTCATTGCGAGGGTCGAAGCAACTGAGGGGGTCGCTAATGCTCCGCCTAAAAGAACGGCACTTTGTTTCATAAAATGCCGACGTGAGTGATTCTGGTTGTTCATAATACTCTTGTTTTTAGTGAAAAATAAATTATTTATGTGTATGAGCAAAATTAAAAATGCTTACGCTAAATTAGAATAGATTTCGTCAAATGCGTTAAATCGCCTTCAAAAGTTTTGACATTGTGTGTTTTACAATAAAAAAGGACAACTGTTTGGGCAGTTGTCCTTTTTTTATTTTTTGCAATTGCGGACAAGGAATAACAACGTTACGAAGGTTTGAACCTTCGTAACGTTTGTCCGATTATTTCAACTTAATTACTTACTATACCTGAACCTATCTTTTCTTTACACTTCAACTTCAATTTGACCTCTAACGATGTCCTCCCAAGTCTCGCGCTCACGGACAAGGTGCGCTTTGCCATTATACACCAATACTTCGGGTGGTCGAACGCGGCTGTTGTAGTTTGATGCCATGGTAAAACAATACGCGCCAGCATTTTGGATACCCAAAATATCCCCCTCAGTAATTTGAGGCATTTCGCGGTCTTCGGCTAAGTTGTCAGTCTCACAGATATAACCAACGATGTGGTATAACTTCTTGTCTCCTAAAGGATTAGAGACATTGACGATTTCATGATACGCATCGTACATCATCGGGCGAATGAGGTGATTGAGTCCTGAATCCACATGCACAAACGAAATAGCAGGGTTCTGTTTAACGACAGTAACGTTGACGAGAAGCGTTCCGCACTGCGCCACAAGGAACTTGCCTGGCTCCCAAACGAGTTCAATATCCCGACCATATTTTTTACAAAACTCGTTGAAACGTGTTGAAACAGCTGCACCGACTTTGGGCATATTCGTTCCTTTTTCATGCGGTTTATAAGGCACTTTGAAGCCGCCGCCAAGGTCAATGTATTGCAAATCGGGGAACTGATAAGCCGCTTCAAAAATCAATTCAGAGACTTTCAAAAAGGTATCCGATTCCTTAATTTCAGAGCCTGTATGTTGATGTAAACCTTCAACGATTAAGCCTGTTTCAGACATAACTTGTTGAATA
>JAYTMI010000033.1:0-4260 GCA_043728625.1 Saprospiraceae bacterium
GAAGCCAGCAGAGTCATGATTGAGGCTACACCGATACCATTATCAGCACCTAAAGTCGTGCCTTTAGCTTTGACCCAATCGCCATCAACATACATATTGATGCCTTGCTTATCGAAATCAAAAGCCGTATCCGCATTCTTTTGATGCACCATATCCAAATGGCTTTGTAGCACCACCGTTGCTTTATGTTCCATCCCCTCAGTAGCGGGCTTTTTTATAATGACATTGCCAACTTCATCCGTCATTGTAGGTAGATTCAAGTTTTTGCCAAAAGATTGGATAAATTCTCTTACTCGTTCCTCTTTTTTAGAAGGACGGGGTATGGCATTTAAATCTGCAAAATGATTCCAAAGAGCGGTGGGTTCTAATTGTCTGATTGCTTCGTTCATTTTTTTAATTTGGTTGACTTTTATTTGATTATTAAAGGGTCAAATTTACTATAATATTTTTGATTGGATTATGATGAAAGCATTTTCAATCATTTAAAAAAATTTCAAAATCTTTCATCTAAATAAATAGCTTGATTAGTCGGTTTTCCGCTTTTGTATGTCGAAGTAAAATCAATCAGGTGTCACCTTTTGGAAATAATAGTTGTCTATTATATTGTCATTTGAAATGAAAAAAAATATTTCAGATAAGTACAGATTTTAAAAAATTTATTTTAATAAAATATTGATAATCAATGCTTTAGACACCTAATTCCTAATTCCTAATTCCTAATTCCTAATTCCTAATTAATCATTCCTAATTAATCATTCACCCGATTGTTTAACCAAGTTAAATTTTAAAATTATGAAAACCAAATTGTTTTATGCTTTGGCACTGGCTGCCACATTGTATTCAAACACATTATCAGCAAACGTTATCGAAAATATTTTCGATTTAGGGGGTACTACTGTTAAAATTTCTACTGCTGAAAAATCCATCATTGTCGATCTTGGGAGCGTAAAGAAAGAAGCCATTACTATAGTTATTGAGGATGCCGATAAAAATATATTAGTGAAAGAAACCGTGAAAGAAAACCCTCATTTTGTGAAAAGTTATAACATGTCTCAACTTGGAACAGGAAGATATACCTTGACAGTGACAAAAAAAACCGTGAGAACTGTACAGACTTTTGAAATTACTGCTAAAAAACTTGCCCTTATGACAATAGATAAAAAAGAAAAATTTCTCCCTATGGTGAGTATGAACAAAGGCAAATTGGATGTGAACGTCCTTTTAGGCAATTATAACAATATAACAGTGACTATCCTCGATAACGAAGGACGTGAAGTAACTAAAGATAAAAACTACGTGGTTTTAAACTTGCACAAACGATATAATTTATCAGAATTACCCAACGGCATTTACGTGATAGAAGTGATGGCCGGCGACGAAACGTTTTATCAAACAGTAGAGAAATAAGCAAATTAAAGCTGCCCATACGATATTGCTATTTTATGGGCAGCTTGTATTTAGGAGTTAAATTAAGAGGGCGGACTTTTGTTATAAAAACCACTTAGGGACGACTTTCCTCTGACCAATATTATTGTCATTAGGAATCAACCGCCACTCGGGTATTCTTTCTCCTGCTGAAATATTGTTGATATTGCTGACATCGCCAATAGCAGATACGACCATTGTCAAGCATTCATAACCGACTTGCGAAGGAATCCACTGAAACGGACCGACCAAAATCTCACCTGCATTGTTAGCAGGAACATTCGCTGCTGCCAAAATTGGTGTTTGCATAGGCATCCAATCAATTGGATATTCCGATCCCGCGCGTGCACGGGTTTGGAAAGCCCTAACATTAACGCCCGTAGCGATGCTTGTTCCCCGATTCTTGATTTTAACGTAAGCGTAGTTCACTGCTCCAATGATAGGGTCTTGGTGCGCTGCGATACCGTCAGGGCTGAGCCGATTCCAAATATTCGTGTTCGCACCAAAATTAGGCTGGTAGGTGTATTCGCCATTGCGCCCATCGTTGATATAGACATCCACTGCGGGCGGTGCGCCTTGCGTTGTTACGACAACTGGCGCGCCTGCTGGTTGGAAAAGCCCTTGTTTTTCAAATGTCCAACGCAACACTTTTCCATAAGCACCACCTACATGCCCTTCTGTTGTCCAATCACCTAAATTAGCGGTAATCAACTCATTACAAAAAGCCGTCACACGTGCTAAACCCACACCTGTTTGGGTCGTATGCATCGGTGTCAAGTTACCAATAGCCCTCAAAAGAAGGTATGCAGTCATACGTGCGGCAAAATGACGCATTGCCAAATCTGTAGAATCACCACCAATAGACCGATAAAAACGGAACATTGTGGTGGACAAAATTTGCTCAGAACCATAGCTTTGATTGTCATTTCCACTAAAATCCCAAGCCCAGCCTGCTGCAACACTGCGGTCGTGCCGACGGGCTATTAAAGCGGCAAACCAAGGGAAAGTGACAAACCGATCACCATATACAGAGCCAGGGTCGTTTAGAATGGCTGCAAACGAATCTCCAGCACTGTGGGCAAACCCGAAATTGGGCGAATCGACGCTGCAATACAAAATGCCGTGTCCACCCAATTCATGCAAGACTACGCGCCAGTCGTCGGCAATTCCGATGGGTGTGCCGCCTACTGCTGCCAAGGCATAACAAGCATGACTAATACAATACCTTTGATGCCATTGCCAATACAGTGTGCATTGACGATATTGCCCAGTCCGCGATGGTCAACAGGCAAAGGGAAAACGGTAGTACCCCAGTAAGTAGAAGGGAAACCCATACCCGTCACAAGGCGGAAAAAGCGATCGTTGTTATAATACGCATTGACAGCACTAAATTCGTTCGTTCGCACATTGTAGTTGAAATGAACCCCCACGGGTTGAGTAGGTGGTGTAATGACAGGGAGTTCGATTTCCTTAACTTCCACAAAGTTCCCTTTCAGACTTTGAACCCCCAAAACGGGAGCGACTAAACCTTGTAAGGTAACGAATGTGCGAAGTGGGTTCAATTGAATGTCTGTGGCCGTTGTTGAATTTGCTGGATTCCCCGACATGGTCAAAGGGTCGCTATTGAAAATGAATCCCGAGACATTACTCGACATTGCCCGTAGATAAAGAATGTCATCTGTTGTAATATCAATAAGTGCGATATATGGGATGGCTTCATTATCTTCAGTTAACGTGAACAATACCTTTGCCACAACATAATAGTTATTTTCAAGGATTTGCTCTGAGAGGACAGGCAATTCGATATGGTTTTTATGGCTGCCGAAACTGTTCTCCTCTTTTTCATGTGTCAAAATGCGCTCTGCCGCTTTGAATTGATAGATGTACAATTCAGTACTAACGACTTTCACTTTACTCGCATTTGACTTTTGGGTGGTGTCGTTCCAACCAAAAGCGGCTTTCAATTCTTTAACCGTCACAGTTTTGTATTTGCGCATCGCTGATGCCGATGGTTGGTTGACGGTTACGTCAGTGTGATTAGTTGCATAACTGGACAAAACACGATAAGGGTTTTGGAGGATTTGCAATGTGACCCCTGCTCCCCAAATCGGCAAGCCGTTATACGTTTGCACATAACTGACCGTTGAATTGTCGAACATGTCTTTTTGTGCATCGAAGCGCAATTCCAATTTGTTATCGGTCAAGTCTCGGTCTGCTGAATTGTCTAAGTTTGACAATTCATCGTTGGCTATGCCGAACTTGTTGCTAAATTTTGCCAAATATTCCTGAGCAGCCAATGGCGCGTTGATGGCATTACTAACATAAGGTTCGTCAAAATGGGTGATGCTTTGAACATTGCCCGCATCGTCTTTGATGAGATAGCCGTTGACATCGGCATTGAATTCATTGATCATGTTTTATACTTTTTTGAGGTGAAAAAATAGGAGGATAGATTAATGCGATTTATTATTAATCCAAAAAACTTCAAAATCTTAACTCTTTTATTAATATTATTTTAATTTTATCACACAAAGTTGAGTAGTGGGGGCATACTTAGAAATCCCCAATATTGGGGAGGTAAAAAAAAACGACATTGATTGCAGTAAGAAAACAAAGTTATTGAGAGAATTTTAAGATTTTTTCCATGAAAATACTGAGGGGGGTCATGCATCTATATTTTCGAGAACAACACAACATCCAAAGGTACTCCATTTTTCATTTGAAATTTCTTAGCATATCCTTCTCTTTCAAAACCGGCATTTTCCAGAACCTTCATTGAGCCTAAATTATGAGGAAAAACAATGGCTTCTATTCGGATTATTCCTTGTTTTTCCA
>JAYTMI010000034.1:0-4181 GCA_043728625.1 Saprospiraceae bacterium
TTTATATTCATTTAACATGTAATTTATAATGTGAGAATTTTTGATTGAAAGTTCAACTCAAAATTATGTGATTATTGTGCGAAAAACAATACTGTCATATAGGCATAGTTGATATGAGAACGGAAGGTTATAAGTATTTACGTTTGACATCTCAATCCTGTCTTACCTAACAGATAAACGTTTGGGTAGTTCAAATTGTATATTTCTGCTTGAAAAAATCTTAACACTTATTGACAACTTGGTGTACTTATGTTCATAAACTATGCCACCCAATTTTTTTTTTCATCTTTGCAGCATTTTACAAGGACATCTGCTTCACAAATGCTCATGAACGTAGGCTGGTACGTCTGTTAATTTTATAAATAAATGAAAGTCAATCGTTTAGCTATTTCTTCTTTCTTCTTTTTTGTTGGATTCCTTTATGCCAATTGGGTCGCTCGATTACCTGAATTACAACGATTATACGATGTATCTAATGCAACACTGGGTACTCTTTTACTTTGTTGGGCAGCGGGAGCCATTGTTTCTATGCCTTTTGCTGGTTGGTTGACGGTGGTTTTTGGGAGTCAAAGACTCACGTGGTTCACGGCTTGGGGTTTTTGTCTTTTTGCACCAGCCATTCCGCTTTTTTCAAATGTTTGGCTCATTGGCGGTCTGTTTTTCTTTTTGGGTCTGAACAATGGCGCATTAGATGTTTCGATAAATGGTCAAGCCGTTTACGTCGAGCGCATGTATCAGAAGCCGATTATGTCGTCGTTTCACGCCGTTTTTAGCATTGGAATGGCTTTGGGGGCAGGTACAGGTGCTTTATTCGCAAAATTAAACGTGGCTCTTTTTACGCATTTGGTCATTATCAGTACCTTATGTGCAGTGTTATTGCTATGGGCAATGAGACATTTAATCAAAGATGAAGACTCTGACAGCACAAATATTGATGGCACATCCCGAGGTAGTCGGGAGGGGGGGCAAACCTTCCGTTTGCCGACAAAAGCGATATTGCCATTGGGTATCATTGCCTTTTGTGGGATGACTGGCGAAGGCTCGATGGCAGATTGGTCTGCGATATATATGAACAAAACGATTGGTATGAGTGAAGCCTTTTCTGCATTGGCATTTGGTGCTTTCGCAACCTCTATGACTGTTGGGCGCATTTTTGGTGACTTTATTATTGCTAAAATGGGTAAGCGTAAAGTGTTGATTTACAGTAGTTTATTATCTTTTTGTGGGCTTTCTTTAGCACTTGCTGTGCTAAATGAATACGTCGTATTATTTGGTTTTTTTAGTGTCGGTTTAGGATTGTCCAATGTCGTCCCGATTGTGTATTCAACGGCAGGAAATACTGAGGGGGTCTCTCCGAGTGTCGGTATTGCAATGTCAACGACGATTGGCTATGCGGGCTTTTTTATTGGACCACCGGTCATTGGCTTTTTGGCAGATGCCTTTTCGCTACAAATGGGTTTAATTTTTACGCTTACTCTTTTTGTCGTAATGTTTTTTTTAGTTTTTAAAAGACAATTTTGATCAGTTTAAAAAATACAAATATGGAAAATCAAGTACAACCTTCAACATTGTCGCCACAACCTGAATTTGCAATGATTGACAAAATATCATCATTGCTTGACAATCAATTTAGGATTCCGTTTACGAAAATTCGTTTTGGGGTCGATTTTCTCATTGGTCTCATCCCAACGGCAGGGGATTGGTTGAGTTTTGGTATTTCCGCCATATTGGTTTTTTCTATGATGCGGCGTGGCGTTGGTGTCGTTATGTTGCTCAAAATGTTGGGTAATATTACTCTTGATGCGACTGTTGGTTCTATCCCGATTGTGGGCGATTTGTTCGATTTGCACTATAAAGCGAACCGCCGCAATGTCGCTTTATTGAAACAATATTATGTCGAAAACCCTAATCCACCTGCGGCAACACGCAGTATTTTCATTGTTTCATTGATATTTTTAGCAATTTTATTTGGTTTTTTGTATCTCGTTTTCAAAACATTGTCATCAGTGGTCTAAAAGTACCCCCTCAGTATAAAAGCAATTAACAGCATAAAAAAAGCAAAATGAACCAAGCCAACGACGTATTTTTAATCACACTCGCCATGATAATTTTTGGCTATTTGATTAAAAAATACGACTACGTGACGGAAAAATAAGGGAAAACCTATTTCCCTTATTTTTTATGCTGTCTGTCTAATTTTACGTATAAAGAAACGATATTAACTATTTTTGCAAAAGTTAGAAAAAGCTTTGTTGTCATCTTTTAGGAATGGTGAAAAAATAAAATGCTAAACTTCATTTTAGAAAACCGTTGAAAAACAACGTTTTGCAAATTCATCATTCATCATTTATCATTTCCTTAAACCAACTTTATGAATTTTATTGATTGGCTCGTATTAATTTTAACTTTAGGGTGTATCGTTGCTTATGGTATGTGGAAAGGGCGTGCGTCTAAGCACAATATGGAAGGATTTCTGTTGGCTGACCGACAAATGCCTTGGTATCACGTCACTTTGTCCGTCATGGCAACCCAAGCGAGTGCCATCACATTCCTTTCAGCACCTGGACAAGCTTATATTGATGGTATGCGGTTCGTGCAGTTCTATTTTGGCTTGCCGTTAGCGATGATTGTGATAGCGATAACGTTTATTCCGTTGTTTAAGCGACTAAAAGTGTTCACAGCCTATCAGTTTTTGGAACAGCGTTTTGATGTGAAAACCAGAATTCTCACATCTTTTTTGTTTCTCATACCACGTGCGCTGTCAACAGGCGTTACCATCGCCGCACCTTCGATTATTTTAACAACGATACTCGGCTGGGACTTGTATTGGACGAATATACTGACGGGTTCTGTCGTCACTTTGTACTGCATGTTTGGCGGTTCAAAAACCATATCTTATACACAATTGCAACAAATGTTTGTCGTGTTAGGCGGCATGTTTATCGCTGGTTTTATGGTCGTAAAAATGCTGCCCGAAGGCATTGGCTTTACAGATACCTTGAAAATCGCGGGAAAAATGGGTAAAACCAACGTCATTGATTGGGAATTTGACCTCAGTAATCGCTACAATGTATGGTCGGGTTTAATAGGTGGTTTTTTCTTACAATTGTCTTATTTTGGTACAGACCAATCGCAGGTCGGACGTTATTTGTCGGGTGAATCCATAGGACAAAGTCGTTTGGGTTTGTTGATGAACGGTATATTGAAAGTACCCATGCAGTTTTTTATTTTGATGGTTGGCGCATTGGTTTTTGTGTTTTATCAGTTTGAACAACCACCGCTTTTTTTCAACCAAACAGCCTTGCAGAAGGTCGAAGAGACCCCTCAGTATAAAAGCATTTTAGAGCGTAATACAAAGGTATTTGAAGATAAAAAAGTAGCAGTGAACAATATGATAACAGCCATAAAAACCGAAAACAATACCGAAATCAATCAAAAAGTCGAACAAGTATTAGCATTAAACACACAAACTGATGGCTTGCGAAAAGAAGTAAAAACATTGATGTTAGAGAACAATCCAAGCGAAGATGTGAACGATACCAATTATATTTTTCTATCCTTTGTTACCAAATATTTACCCGTTGGTTTAGTCGGCTTATTGATTGCGGTCATACTGTTAGCATCTATGGGTTCGATGGCATCAGCGTTTAGTTCGCTAACTTCATGTACCGTTGTGGATATTTATCAACGCCTCATCAATCCGAATGGTTCGGAGAAGCATTATTATCAATTTTCGCAGTTAGCGACCTTAGGTTGGGGCATTTTCTGCATCATTGTGGCGCAATTCACTGCCAATATTGGCAGCCTCATTGAAGCGGTCAATATTTTAGGTTCTTGGTTCTATGGGACGATTTTAGGTGTCTTTTTAGTGGCTTTTTACTTCAAAAACGTCAAAGGAGGCTCTGTTTTTTGGGCAGCCTTGTTTGCAGAAGCCTTTGTTATTTATAGTTGGTGGGTGAATTTGACGGCTTTTTTGTGGTTGAATTTGATAGGTTGTGTTTTAGTAGTTGTGTTTGCTCTTGTGTTTAATTTGTTAAATAAAATATTTTTAAATAAAACAATTTAAGTACAAAACATCCATAAAACATGAATCATCCCGAATTTTCTAACAAAATAAATTATCACTTGAAAAGCGTCAAATATCCCAATTCCGAAGGAATTAAATATGAATAACCGTAGAT